>NZ_JBFBAG010000003.1:304256-407765 GCF_040682155.1 Amycolatopsis sp. NPDC051371 | reverse complement strand
TCGCAATCCACACCGAACCCGGAGGCCCTCCCTCACGCCAAGATCATCCGATCACGTGTCGCCCCGTACCCAACCTCCGTGGTCAATACACCTAGCCGCCGCCCACAGTGGCCGACACCAGTCAGCCGTCGTCGGCCCGAGGATCTTGGGCGTGTTGCCGACCGCAGCCAGTGCAGCGTCCGCCGCTGAAAGTCGACCAGACGCTGGCCGCGGCGATGAGCTCGCCGGCGGCTTGTTCGCAAGCGTGGTCTCGAGCAGAGCCGGCCAGTTTCCCGCTACGGATTACAGGAAAGCGGCGTGCCTGCTAACCGATGGACACGGAGCTGAACGCGTCGGTGAAGAACTTGTCTACGGTGTCCACGAGGTGCCGGAATGTCGGGTGCCCGTCGAACATCCACTCGGTGTGGCCCGCGCCTTCGATGAGTTCCAGCCACTTCGGCTCGGCCGCATGCTCGTAGAGCGAACGGGCTTCCTCCGGTTTGTGGAGCTCGTTCTCGCTGCCGTGCATCACCAGCAGTGGCCTGGGCGAGATCCGGTGCGCGACGGTCTCGGGGGAGAACCGCAGCAGCATGTCCGCGGATTCGAGGGTGACGCCGGCCCCGAAGCCGGGCGCTTTGTACAGCTCCTCGCCGACGTAACCGTCGGTGCGTCCGTCGAGGTCGAGCCGCACGATGTCCCACGGCGACGTGATCTCCGAGCGGCCGAGCTCCGCGCGCCTGCCGCGGTCGGCCGCGATCCGGTCAAGGAGACTCTGCCACGACTGCTCGTCGTGCATGTTGCGGGTCGAACGGGCGCCGTCGGCGATGCCGTTCACCGCCGCGACCGCGGCCACCCGCGGGTCCTCGGCGGCTTCGGCCACGACCACGCCACCCCCAAGCCCCCAGCCCAGCAACCCGATCCGGTCGACGTCCAGGCCCGGCTCGGCGCTGACTCGATCGACGGCCGCGCGGACGTCCTCGGCCCAGTCTTGAGGCGCGAGGCGCCCCCGCTCGCCCTCGCTGGCGCCGAACCCACGGTAGTCGAACGCAAGCACGGCGTACCCCCGAGGCATCAGCGCGCGGGCGAACCGCTCGGGATGAATGACCTTGAGGCCCTGGAATCCCGACGCGGCGATGATCACTGGGTACAGAGTGCCGTCGCCGCCGTCGGGCAGGTGAAGGTCGGCGTCGAGACGTGCTCGGTTGCTGAAGAAGGGAAGGGGACGGAAAGGCACCTGTTCCTCCATCGGTGAAGCGGTGCTACCGGCGCCGGTCGGTCCGGGCCGGAAGTGGGGACGGGGGTTCCGGGCTGAGCCCGGCCATCGCGCGGGAGACCCGAGCGGCCGCGGCGTGCACCACGCGGCCGACCGTGTCGAGCTGGCGTTCCAGGCGGAACTTGGGTGCGGAGACGTTCAAGGCGGCGCACACGCGGCCGCGGAAGTCACGGATCGGGGCGGCCGCTCCGACCAGCCCCTCCTCGAACTCCTCGTCCGCCAGGGCATACCCGAGGTGGCGAGCCTCCTGCAGACGCGTCAGCAGGTCGTCGACGTCCTTGGGCGCCCGCGGGCCCGCAGGCGCGAACGGGATGTCGGCGAACAACCGGCGCACGTCGTCGTCGGCGTGGTCGAACAGCAGAGCCCGGCCCGCCGATGTGGTGTGCAGCGGCGTGGCCCGGCCCACCCAGCCGGCGGTCTGCACCGCCCGCATCGGGCTCTCGGACAGCACCGTCAGGACGCTGTCGTCGTCGAGCACCGACAGGTGGACCCGCTCGTGGACCGCGGTGACCAGCCGCCGCAGCACGGCCGGAGCTTCCGCGAGCAGGCGCTGCTGGCCGACGTTCACCGCCATGGTGAACATTCGCCAGCCCAGGCGGTAGCCGAGCGTGTCGGGATCCCGCTCGACGAGGCCGGTGTCCTCGAGCACTCGCAACGCCCGGGAGACCTGGGTCTTCTCCCGGCCGACCCGCCTGGCGATCTCGACTACACCGAGGCTGCCGCGTTCGGCGACCTCGGCCGAGCCGAGAACCTGCAGGATCGCGGCCGCCCGGTGAACGCTGGACGAACCCTCCGTTGCCATGGCCGGAAGCGTGAACCCGCCGTGAACTGAGCGCAACATCGGTTGTCACTCGAGCAACTATCGCAGTCCGGGGTGCGTCATCAGCAACACCGCTCCCGATGCGGTGCCTCGTGCTGCACACTGCGGGACACCCGGAGGCGGCCCTGGCGGAGGAGAGGATGTGCACCGTGCGGATCGCGTTGGCGCAGGTGGACTGCGTGCTCGGTGACGTGGACGGCAACTTCACGGCGACCCGCCGGGTCGTGCGTGTGGCAGCCGAGCAGGGAGCGGACCTGGTCGTGTTTCCCGAGCTGAGCCTGCACGGCTACGCGCTCGGCAAACTCGACGACGACACCTCTTTCGCCGCGAACGACGAGCGTCTCGCCGAGCTAGCGCGATACGGACCGGATGTCCTCGTCGGCTTTCACGAGGACGGAAAGCTCCGCCGGTTCAACTCGGCTGCCTACCTCGCCGGAGGCGCCCAGACGCACCTGCACCGCAAGCTATACCTGCCGAACTACCTGCAATGGGAGGAACGCAAGCACGCCAGCCCCGGTGCGGCACTGCGCGCGTTCGACACCCGGCACGCCCGGATGGCGACGCTGATTTGCAACGATGCCTGGCAGCCGATGCTGCCCTGGCTCGCCGCCCAGGACGGCGCCGAGATCCTCCTCGTGCCGACCAACAGCGCCGCCGGCCTGGCGCCCGGTGCCGTCGACACCATCGAGTACTGGCGGGACCTGTTGCTGTTCATCGCCCGCATGCAGCAGTGCTGGGTGGTATTCGTCAACCGCGTCGGCGACGAAGCCGGTGTGTCGTTCTGGGGCGGTTCCCGGGTGCTCGATCCGTGGGGTGGAGTCGTCGCCGAGGCGCCGCAATGGGAACCGGCGGTCACGATGGTCGACATCGACGTGTGCGCTACGCGTCGCCGACGCCGGGAAATGCCGCTGCTGCAGGAAGCTCGCTTCGGGTTGCTATCCCGGGAGATCGACCGGCTGCTGCAGGAGAGCTCGGACTGAGCATCGCCCGAGGGGGCAACATGGTTGCGTGAGTGGCCATCCGCGAATCCGCGTGGCAGGGTGTTCGACCTACCTGCGCATGCGCCGTTGTCAGCACCGGCCGCTGCGCCGAGGAACGGAACGTGGTCGCCGGCTACGCGCCGAGCTCGCCCTGATCCTGAGCCAGGCCAGCCCGGCCGACCTGCTCGCCGTGCGGCGCTCCTCGGTCAGCGAGGTCGGAGGCGCCTTGGCCGAGGCAGGCTGCATCCACTGCAGCCGCGGCATCATCACCGTGATTGACCGGGATCGGCTCGAAGCCAATGCCTGTGCCTGCTACCGCGTCATCCGCGACGCCACCGACGCCGCTCTGCCACCACGACGGTGATACCCGCTGAGCTCCCTCCGGTTCATCTGACCTGTAGCAGGCATTGCAACGCCTGCGCGCCCCAGGACTTCTCGGGCTTCACCAACTGGCCGATCACGGAAGCCGGGCCAGGACCAGAATGTCAAGAAACGTGGGCACCGAATTGAGTGTTCTCCAATCCGAGCAGCGCTGCCCTGTTACGTATCCGGTGGCGTACCGATCGCGTTTAGGGACGCTGACGGCTGGGCCCCGACGGCCAGCCGGCGTCTCGAACGCATCGGGCTGGGGTCGGTGCTCACGACCACCTAGGCCGGGGAAGCGGGTGTCGCCGCCTTCATGAGCTGACCGTGAACGCACGAGTATGTCGCCCGGTCAGACGACGGGGTACTGGGCGTCCTTCAGCAGTCGGGCGAGGTGGACGGCGTTGCGCACGAGGGTGGCGTTTGCCGAGGCGACCGCTTTTGGTGTTTCGTCCAGGTTGGTGTAGTCGCCGCCCTGCATGGCCTCGCCGTTCCAGTAAGTGCCGCCCTGGGCCGGGACCGAGAAACCCGTATCGTTGAGGGCCTGGAACAGGTCGGCGATGATCTTGTGGGCGCCGTCCTCGTTGCCGACCGCCGCGGCAACGGCGACCTTGCCGAACATCGCCGGGCGGCCTTCGTCGTCATTTTCGGACAATTCGGCGTCGAGGCGCTCCAGCACCCGCTGGGCGACGCTGGACATGTGACCGACCCAGGTCGGTGTGGCGATCAGCAGGATGTCCGCGCCGGCGATCTTCCGCCGGATCTCCGGCCACTCGTCGCCCTCACCCATGTCCGCTTCGACGCCGGGCCGCACGTCGTGGTCGACGACGCGCAGCACCTCGCCGGTGACGTTTCGTTCGGCGAACAGGTCCAGCAGCTGCCGGGTGATCAGGTCGCTGCTGGACTTCGCCGGGGACGGCTTGAGTGTGCAGACGAGCGCGAGTGCACGCACCGTGTCGGCCATTGATACCTCCGTAGCCGAAACTTCGCGGGTTCCCGCCCCGCGACGGTTGAACCGGGTCTTCGGAGTGAACCTTTTGGCAGCGGCGCGGCGAATGTGGCGACCGCACCGAACCCAGCACGAACCGAAGCTGTCCACTTCGCTACCGAACTGCAGGTCGAGCGGGCAGATCGCCGCCGTCGAGGTAGCCGTCCGGTGTGCGATCAGACGACGTGGTGGCGCAGCTGTTCGAGCGTGCTCCTCAGCAGGCGTGAGACGTGCATCTGAGGCACGCCAATCTTGGCTGCGATCTGACTCTGCGTCAGCTCGTCCACAAACCGCCTCGTGACGATGTCGCGTTGGCGCGGCGGGAGTTGGGCCAACGCGGCGTGGAGCATGAGCCGGTTGTCCGATTTCGTGTATTCGGAGGTGTCGTCGGCGAGTTGGTCGGCGACCGTGAGGGCGTCGTACCCGCGCCGAGCGGGGCGTCCGGTGAGGATGCGCGGTAGGCGTCGGCGGCAAGCAGTCCTTCCTGGATCGTTTGGACGTCTAGCTGGAGGTGAGCGGCAAGTTTGCTGGGCGTGGGTGAGCGGCCCAGGTCGTGAGCCAGGATGCCGGCGGCCTTGGACAGGTGTCTGCTGCAGGTCTTTGAGGCTCCGGGTACGCGCATCGACCAGGCGGTGTCGCGGAAGTGCCGCCGGACCTCGCCCATGATGGTCGGGACGGCGGGCCGCCGCCACCCGCAGCGCGATCGGGAACCGCCCGCACAGCTGCGCCAGTTCGGCCAGCGCGGCCAGCTCGTCCCCGGCTCGGCGCTCGCCGACGAGCTCGGTCAGCAGTGTCATCGTGTCGGCCTGCGCCAGCGGGGGAACTTCCACCAGCTGTGCGCCGTCGATGACCAATCCGTCCAGTCGTAACCGGCTGGTCACGACCACCACGCTGCGGGTCGAGGTGGCGATCAACGGCTGGACTTGCTCGGCGGAGGCGGCGTTGTCCAGCAACACCACCATCAGCAGCTGCCGTCCCGCGGTGATCGTCCGATACAGGCTCACCCGGTTCGGCCAGAGTGGCCGGCACCTGATCCGGCTCGACGCCCAGGGCGCGCAGGAACCGGCCGAGCGCGTCGACCGCTGCCACGGTGGTGTCGGGGGAGAAGCCGCGCAGATCTACATAGAGCTGGCCGTCGGGGAAGCGGTCGCGTGCGCGCTCGCCCACTTCACCGCCAGCGCCGTTTCCCCTATCCCGCCGGGGCCGATCGCGACCGCCCCGCTCGCCCCTGACCCCGCCTCACGTGTAGTCGGCGTCACCAGTGCGTCCAAGCCGGCGAACTGGTCGAAGCGGTTGATGAAATACGTGGCGACAGCGGGCAGCTGGCGAGGGCCGGTGGGCCGTGGATCCGTCGCTCGCGCCAGAGGGAGCTGTGCGCCCAACGGCGTGCCGCGGTCTTGGCGCTCTCCGCGGTGGCCTGGCTAGCGTCGCGGTCGGGTCGGGCCAGCTCGGTGGCCGAGGCTGCGTCGCCGGGCCTACTTGCGTCGCTCATCGCGCCTCCGCACCCGCGACCCGGACGCCGGCCGAGGTCGAGCGTCGCGGTCTGGCTCTGCGCACTCCAGCCACGGCGGCAAGGCACAGGGATTCGACGGGACGGACCTCGCGTGCGGGATGGGGGTTGTGCCAGGCCGAGGTGTAGGTGATGCCGGGCTGGACGAGCTTGAGGCCGGCGAGAAGGTCTCGTAGCTGTCCGGTGGTGCGCAGGTGACGCGGCGGGCGGTGTGCGGTCCTGCCGTAGGTGCAGCAGAGCAGCCGCCGTTGCTCGGCCAAAGCGGCGTCCGCGGCGTCCGCGGCGTCACCGGTGTCGAGGCCGTCGACGGTTGCGTGGGTGGCGATCACCAGGCTGCCTGGTGGCAGCCGCTCGGTGTAGCACTGCAACGCAGCGGCGGCGTCGCCAGTATCGGCGATCGTCTCCAGGACACCGGTCAGCACCAAGCACACCGGGCTGCCGTCGCGGAGCAGTGCGCGGACGGCCTCGGCGAAGAGGATCGTCCCCGGTTCCAGGAAGTCCCCCTGCACGGTCGCGCTCTGAGCCAGATCCGGCACGAACAGGTTCAGGCGCGCCGAAACGTACTCCTCGGGCTCGGCGTACACCACCATGCCGTGGGGATGCGAGAGGACATCGTCGTGCACCGGCCGGGCGAACGGCAATCCGGCGCCGATGACGAGGAATCGGTGGATGCGCCGCCTCCGTTTCGCGAAGCGGATAGCCCGGCCCAGGAAGTCGCGCTCGTCGCGGTATGCCTGTTGCAGGCACGGCACGAGGCGTGTCGCGTTGATGCACCAGTTCCGCTCGAGCGCGAAGGACTGATCGCCTCCCAGGTAGAAGTCTCTGATCCGGGCCGGATTCGGGTTCATCAGGTCCAGCGGCGGCGGCTTCCACTGGTGCGCCGCGATTTTCAACGCTGTGTCCGAGATCGACGGACGGGTCGTGGACGATGCGCTGAAGCCGGGCGTCCGCGCAAGCTGCGGGGCAGAGGAGGAATCGGCGGACAGAAAAGGCAACGGCATGGGGTCAAACTTCCTGCCTGACAGGCGGTGCGACGTTCGGTGGTCGTCGAGGACTGGGACGAGCTCATGCGCGCAACCTGGCGAGGATGCCTTCGACAAGGTTTCTCGCTCTGACGCACGAGGTCTGAATGGGTTCTGCGGTCGGGCCGTTGACCAAGACGCCGAGTCTCTGGTGTGGGGCGAGGTCGACGACACTGTGGCACGAGGTGAAGCTGCCGTCGTTGCCGGTGCTGAGGATCCACTGCCCGGCGGGATAGCCGGCCATGGATGTCGGGTTGAGGGTGGCGTTGATCCCGGTGAGAAGGGGCGGGGGTCGGGATGCCGGGTAAAGACCGATCTCGACCACGCCGGTCAGCGGCGGCACCACCGTCGCCGAGACCGTGGAGGTGCTGCGTGACCGGGTCGTGCTCGATCACCACGATCCGTGCCCGCCCTTCGTCGAGGCTCGCCAGGGTGCAGTGGCTGGACCAGAGCGGGAACCCGCCGGTGCCCAGGATCAGAAACCCCCCGATGTGCCAGTCCAGCATCATCCGGGCTGCGTCGCAGTCCCAGTCGGCTGCCGCAACCGCCAGCAGCGACAGGTAAGGGTGGGCAGTGACGATGTCGGCGGCGAAGTTAGGTCGACGGCGGAGTTGAGGCTGCCGCCGAGCAGGCAGTCGCCGACCGCGTTCCGGCGAGGGCACTCGAGGTCGATGCCCACCCGCCGGGCATCGGGTGTCTGGATGGTCTTGTGGGAGGAGGGGCAGCGAGGCGCGGTCACGGGCGACCCTTCGCGCGCAGGGTGGTGATCACGAGGTCGCAGATCTGCTGGAGCGGTTCTCCACAGGGGTCGACGTTGCCGCGTTTGCTGTCGCCGAGGTGCAGGCTGATGTTGACGGCGTAGGTGTCGGCGAGCCCGATGCTGGCCTGGCAGAACTCCCTTGGCGGTGTCTGCCCCCGGGCGCCGGTGTGTGCGACGGCGGGGAACCCCTGCACTGGCGGCAGGGGCCGCCAGATCACCGACTTCGGCTGCGTGTTGGCGTAGACGCTGCTGAGGCCGGTGTGGGTGTTGAGGTCATACGAAACGCCGACGGCGCCGCCGGTGCTGTGGTTGGTCCAGGCACATGCCGGCCCGACCTGGGGCAGGTCTTCGCGTTCGCCGGAAACGAGGACGCCGATGGCGGCCTCGACCTGGTCGGGGGTGGACGCTTCAGTGCCGGGATCGCCGTCGAGCACTGTCTGTGGAAGGGGATTGGTGACGGCGGGCGCGCCGCCGAACGGCACGGACGACGAACTTGCGGGTTCAGCCGGACCGGCGCTCAGGACGGTGTACGACACGCGGGTCGGTGATACGCACGCCGCGCACGCCAGGACAACGGCGGCGGCGCCGAACCGCGTGACCGCGTGTGGCGTATCGCTCGGCGATGATGCGGCGTGGGCGGTAGATCCCGAGGTTGCGGTGCGGGTCATGTGCGAGTCCCCGGAGGTGTTGGGCATGAGCGGACCGTTCGAGGCGGGTCGCATCGACTCGGTGGGGGCGGGCGAGGTGTGAACGGGTGTGGTGGTGTCGAACGTCCCGGATGGGCGGCCCGGGTTGCCGGCGAAGATCGCCATGAGGGCCAGTACCCAGAGCAGGCCGCAGCCGCCAAGCCCAGCCAGCACGCGCAGGACGGTTTTCACTGGATCGTGGGGGCGTCGCGGAGTCGTGGGATACCACTTCTCATCGGTCACCGCAGATCACCTCCCGGGACCGGCGGGGGACGGCGGGTTGGTGATCGCCCAAGGTCGCCGCGTCGAGGCGCGCTGCTTCCCGGTAGAGATGGGCGGCGATCCGTCCGTAAATGTGGGCCCACGACCGCACGTCCCCGGCCAACGGGCCCGGCATTTGCTGTGTGGGTGGGGTTTTCGCGACCTGCGTTTCCAGCAGTGCCAACGTGATCCGCAGCCGACGGAGGATCCCGTTGAGCTCGGTGGCCGCCTCGGACGGGGTGTGACCGGTGTCGTGCCAGCGCACGTAGAACTGCGCGCCGGAGGCCAAGGCCTGGAACGCGGCATGTTCGTGGGCGAAGATCGCCTCTTCGGCGCTCGCCTCGCAGGCGGTGACGTCGGTGATCGCGGTGCTGCAGGGGCACGAGACGCTAGTAGTCACGAGTCTGCTCCTGGTCGTCTCGGGACCTGGTGGCAGTGGTGGGAGTTGTCGCGGGGCAGAGGGACCGGCTGTGGGGGTAGGTCCGGGTGCGCGGCGGCCGGAGTGCGACGCCACACGACAGCGCGGCCTCCTGCATCCGGCGATAGCTGGAGGCGGACGACTCGGCTCCGTCTTCGATCGTCGTGGCGGCCTCGGACCGGCGGCCTACTCTGGTCGCTTCCTCGGGGGTCACGACCGCGTCCCGTGCTGCGCTGTCGTAGGGTTCGGCGTCTCGCTGCCGCAGTGGGACTCTTCGTGCCGCAACATGTTCCGCGTCCTGGGGTAGTTGGGGCCCCTGCGGTCGGTCAGCTGCCGGATCGACGCGCCGTGACGCCGCGTCCGAAAGCGACTGACGAGCCGTCGAGGGCGTGCTGAGGCCGGGCGACGGTGGATGGTCTGGGGCGGCTGAGGAACCAGTGGGCGGCGGAGGGTGCGGCATGGGACGGAACTTCCTGCGTGGCGGGGAGTCGGTGCGATGACCGGTGGCCGACGGGTGGGCCAGGCGGATCGCGGCCGTGGTGCGATAGGCGGCGTCGGAGGCGTGAGCGGGCAGCGCATACAGTGCCGTGTCGATCGGGGCCTGTATGCGCCGCCCGCGGGGGCTAAACGAGCTCCGGTTCGTACTGGCCGCCGAGGTGGTCGGCCAGGAACCGCTCTGCCGCCGCGTAGAAGGTCAGCCGGTTTTCGGGTTTCTCCAGCCCGTGGCCTTCGTCGTCGAATAGCAAGTACTCGGGCGGTACTCCGTTGTCCCGCAGAGCTGCGACGATCTGGTCGCTCTCGGCTTGCCGGACCCGGGGGTCGTTGGCTCCCTGGGCGATCAGCAGGGGAATCTTCATGTTCTCGGCGTGCCAGAGCGGCGAGCGTGACCGAAGGAAGTCGGGTTCGGTGTCCGGGTTGCCCACCGACGCGTACAGCAGGGCGATTATCGGGGTCAAGTAGGGCGGTACGGCCCGCAGGAGCGTCTCGAGGTTGGTCGGCGCGCACAGGGCGATGGCGCAGCGAAACAGGTCGGGCGTGAATGCCGCGCCGGCCAGAGCCGCGTATCCACCGTAGGAACCGCCGTAGATTCCGATCTTGTCCGGGTCGGCGTACCCGGCCTGGACCGCCCACGCGACGGCGTCCACGAGGTCGTCCTGCATCTTGCCTCCCCATTCGCGGTTGCCGGCGGCGGTGAACGCCTTGCCGTAGCCGGTCGAGCCGCGGAAGTTCACCTGGATGCAGAGGTAGCCGCGGTCGGCCAGCCACTGCGCTTCCGGGTTCAGCCGCCACGTGTCCCGCATCGGCGGCCCGCCGTGCACGAGGAGCACGGTGGGCAGCTTCTCGGCGGACCCGGCCGGGACTGTCAGGTATCCGTGGATCTCCAAGCCGTCGCGAGCGGTGAAGGAGAACGGCTCGACGCGCGAGAGCTTGTCGGCGAGCCGGGGACGGTCGTGGAACAGGAACGTTGTTTGCCCGGTGATCCGGTCGTAGACGTAGGTGGCGGTGGGGCCGTCGGCGTGGACGTAGGAGACGATCCATGTGGCGTTGGCGCGGTCGGCGGAGACCACGTGCAAGTCTCCGTCATCGACGGCGGCCAGCCGGTCGAGGTCGCGCCGGATCTCCGGGGACATGGCGTGGGTGTGCAGGCGTTCACGCTGGAACGACACCATCAGCGGCTGCTTCGTCGATGCATCGGTCACGACCGAATGGACGTCGTAGTTCGGATCTTCCGCGACCACCTCCAGCTCGCCGGTGTCACCGTCGATCCAGACCAGCCGCGTGGCGTTGACGCCTGCAGAGGTCTTCACGAGCAGCCGGCGATCATCGCTGTCGAACTCCACCGGCTCGGTGCTCAGAGCGTCGGGCTGGTCGACCGTCAGCACGGCGTGCCACTCGCCGTCGACCTCACGCACCATGATCGTCCGGCCGCCATCCTCGCTGGAGCTGACGCCGGCCCGCACGTACTGCTGGCTGTCGGCCACGAAACCGATGAACCCGGGGTTGTCGAGAACCTTGGTCAACTCCCCGGTCGCCAAGTCCACTTCGTAGACATCGTGCAGACGGGGGTCAGTCAGGTTGAGTCCGATCAGCACTCGGCCGACGTTCGGAGCGTCCTGGTCGAACAACACTGCTTTTACGCCGTCGAACGGTGTCAGGTCTCGGACGGCGCTGCCGTGCACGGAAACGTCGTAGAGGCGCGAGTTTTCGTCCCCGCCCTCATCACGCAAGTAGAGGAGGCGTTCACTGCTCGGCGCCCACTTGTACTCCCGGATGCCGCGGTCGCGGTCGGCGGTGACCGGCCGGGCGTCACCGCCGTCGATGCGGCGCACCCACACGTTGAGCACGCCCCGGTGTGGGGCGACCCATGCCAACCATTGGCCATCGGGCGAGATCGATGGTTTGGTGTGCTCGGGATTGCCGAACAGCTCGACGCGCGGAATGAGCGAGATTGCTTTTCCTGCGGCGATTTCCGGGTTCGTGGTCGTACTGGTCACGCGAGGAGTTCTCCTATCTTGGTCGGATACTGAAGTTCGTCTCTGGCCCAGTCCTGCTCGCCTACGTCATCGATCCGCGGTTCGCTCGGCGTTGACGAACGTGATGCCTGCGGTGGTCTCGAAGACTCGCGGTGGGCGTTGAGGTCGACGACGATGGCCGGGCTGGGGTCGTGTCGTCGCCGATGCTGGGGCCGCGGCTGATGAGACCCCGGACAAGCGGCAGCGTCTGAGTTCCGGGCTCGGGCAGGATCACCGCAGGCCCCGGAGTAGCCGCTACCCAAGTCCGCCGGCTTATCGGCGTTTGCGTCGCAGAACTCGTCGGGCCTGATCCCGCCGCCCAGTCCGGCATGGCGCGAGACGGTGTGGGTGTTGATCTGGGTGAACATCCCGGATCCGCGGTGGCCGTCCGGCCAACCGAGGCAGCTCACGGCGGTGCCGTCGGGGGCCGGGCCGGCCTGCAGCCGAGCGGGGTCGACCTCGGTCGGTTCGGCCAACCGTAACAGCGCCAAATCGGCATAGGGCTTGCGACGGTCGGCGCGGGGGCCGGGGATGACGAGCAGGGGACGGTAGTTGTTCTCGACCCGGTCGCGGTTCTCGTGGCGGTGCCGGTGCTCAGCCGAGGGATGCCGACGCAAACGTGGGAGGTCTTCTCGGCGGTCGGGGGTTCTCCGGTTTCGGGACGGTCGAAGGCTGCGCAGAACAGGTGCGCGCAGGTGAGTACCCAGTCCGGGGGCGATGACGACGCCGACGCCGGCGAAGTAACCACGCCGGTCGCCGCCGTCATAGTGGACGCTGGCGATCCAGGGGGCGTCGATCGGGGTGTCCGCGGTGTGGGGCGGGGTGTCGAGTGTCGCCAGTGCCTGCTGGTACGCCAGCCGGGGACCGGCCAGCATCATCTTCTGCAGGGTGCCTTGGAGTGATCGGGTCAGCACGTACTGGTGTCCTTGCTGCGCTTGAGAGAGAAGTTCGGAAAGGGATGGGGTCACGTGTCGGCGTGCGACCGTCGGCTGGCTTCTGGTGCGGCGACAGCTCGGGTATGGACGCGTTCCCGTGTTGTCGGGGGCTGTGCCGTGTCAGGGTGTCCAGCTCAGGAGCGTGGCCAGTAGAAGAGCAGCGTTGGCGGTCACGAGGTCGCTGTCCCGACTCCGTGTGGCAGGCGTACCGATGCTGCGAAGCCGTGCGGTCAGCCTCGTTGCGGTGTGGGCCGTTGCAGCCGCGGTGATGTCGGTGGCGTCGACAGCTGCAGGCGTGGGCACGAGCGGTTCTCCTTGAGCGGTTCATGGTTCTCACGTGGCAGTCCGCCGAGGCGGCCTTGAGATTGGTCTTGTTCGGGATCTGTCGGCTTGGTGGTCGGCGGTCGCGGTCCTGCTCGGCTCGCGCCGCGCACCAGAAGGCCGGTGTGCCGGGCTGGGGCACGAGAGGTGACCGCCGCCCGCGGCGGCCGGGTGGGCCTTGGCGACCAGTGCGGTCGAGCTGGCGCGGGCCGCTGTGACCTGGGGCCGGTAGACGGCACGGTCATGCATGCGTTGCATTCTCCGGGCGAGTCGGCTCGTGTTGTTGCGTGTGCTGGCGGATGTCGCGGCCCGGTGTGGCCGCTGGGGTGTCGGATCTGTGGGCGGCCACACCGGCACTGTGGGTCAGTGCGGAATCAGCTGGCCGGCGTCGTGGCCGCTGCCAGGTGGGTGGTGGCCTTGGGGCGGCCGGGCAGCAGCTGACGGACGTGCTTTCTGATCCACGCCGTGAAGGCGGAGATGTTGTTGTAGATGGTCGGTGAGGCGCCGCAGTACGGGGTTGCGCCGCGGGAGACGGTCCCCATCAGGGACCAGGTCGTTCCCTGGTGTTGCAGCAGCCCGGAGCCGGAGTCACCGGTGCAGGCACCGCCGCCGGTGGGCGGGACGCCGCCGCAGAGTTCGCCGGTGCCGATTCCGCCCGGCGCGCAATTCTTGGCGGCCAGCAGCGGGATGTTGATCTGGGACAGATCGGCGGGGGCGGGACTGGTCCAGGTTGTGGGGTCGACGTTGCGGGTGCCCCAGCCGATCGACAGCGCCGGCAGCCAGGGCTGGGCGGCGGCGATGCGGGCGGGGCGGATGCCGTCGAGGTGGCCATCGAGGCGGATCAGGGCGATGTCCCAGACCCGGCCCTCGGCGTCGGGGTATCCCCACTTCCAGTCCGGCGGGACGTCGATCTTTGTGCCGTGGCGGACGAGGCCGCCCTGCAGGCGGTTAGTCGAGCCGAACCGGGCGTGGTAGATGGACGGATCGGTGCGGTCGATGTTCGGGTCGCCCGCGGCGGCACGAAGGGACTCGAATCGGGCCTTGACCTCGGCGGGCATCCGCGCCTGCTCAGACTGCGGCGGCGGGTTGCTAAGACAGTGCCCTTGCGTGACAGCCACCGAGGCTGGGTCGCCCGTCTCGGTGTAACCCTCGTCCAGGAATGTGAGGCCGCAGGTGTGCCAGTTCGGGTCGTCGTGGTCGAGCAGCTGGAGGGAGCCGGCGCCGGCGTAGGCCACGGGTGCCGGGTCGCCGCCGACGATCTGCGGGGACCCGGTGTCGGTCGGCGGTGGTGGGGCGGCGGCCGCGGCGGAGACGCCGACCAGCATCGGCAGCACTGCCAGGGCTACTGCGACTGTCTTTGTGAAACGCACGAGCAGAAATGTCCTTTCGCGGTAACGAGTTTGACGCGGTTGCGGGTATGCGACACGTCGGATTCGATGTGGTGCCTGACCGCGCACGAGGATGGCCGTGCGCGGCCGGGCATCCACGGGATCCCGCACACCACAGAGGCTGAGTTCTTAACCGTGTGGGTGCGCGAGAAATTGACTGGCCACCCCCGGTGACCGGTCGAGTCCGGGCCCGGTGCCACCATGCAGGTAACCCGAGTTTCGTGGCGACATCGGTTCCGGACCCCTGGCTGCCCGCGAGGTCGGGATACGGGCGGTCAGGGAGTCAGTGGTTGCGAGCCACGGGGGCTCGGGTAGGTCGTTGTCCGGTCCTGGTTTCTGGGTGAGGACCGCGGCGGTGAAGTGTCCGCACACCGGTGAGCCGGCGGGCGGCCCGTCGGGGTACCAGGTGAACGCGGGGACGATCCCGGGTGGCAGCACGCTGGTGCCCTGGATCATCGCGTGGATCTCGGCGTGGGTGGCGAGGCTGCCGGTGCCAAGACCGTGTTCCTGCAGCGCCTGCAGCGCCGCTTCGAACTCGCGTGCCTGGGCGGCGAGGTCGGGGTTCTCGGGCTGGAACAGGTGGGTCATGGCCAGGAACCCGCCCGCGGGAAGCCGCGCGAGATGCTCGTGCACCACGCGAGCGGCGTCGGCGCGGTCGCCGCCGTAGAACGACATCACCCCGCCGCCCAGCAGCAACGCCACACGGTCGAAGTCGGGACAGATCAGGCCGGGGTTCTCGCTGCCGGCGTTGTAGAGGGTGTCCCACATCGTGGCCGGGTCCCACGGATCGGCCTCGACCACGTGGATGCCGTCGTCGGCATCGGCGATGGTGCGCAGGTGCGCCAGTGTCAGCGGGTCGCGTTCGACATAGATCACCGTCGCGCGCTCCGTGCGCTGCCAGCGGTTGCGGGCGATCTCCTCGCTGAGACGGACCTGGGAGTGCAGGTCGTCGTCACCGGCGATGTGCGGCAGGCCCGCGCCGGCGACCACGATGCTGCTGACGCGCTGGTGGCCGGCAAGGTAGGTGGCTGCGCGGTCGAGGAAGGCGCGCTCGGACCGGAACACGAAGCCTGCGTTCTCCACCTGCGCGTTGAGCCGGTGGGCGGCGGCGCGTTCGTTGTCATGGGCGAATTTGGCGCAGGGCTTGTACCGGCGGTCGCTGTTTTTGGCTTCGCGGAAGGCGTCGTAGAGGTAGGCGAGGTTGATCCGCGCCTGATCGACTCCGCACGGGCGCCACCACCATGGCGCGTCGTCCGCGCGTTGGTGGGGTGGAGCGGGGTGTGCGGTTGTGGTGTGGGTCATCGGTGTAGTCACGCCTCGGTGAAGTGCAGGAGGGAATCGGACGTCGCTAGCTGCGGGTGCGGGTCGCGGTGACGGGCAGGTGGGCGGGGCCGCGGGTCCAGGGCGAGGGGTGCAGCGGCACCGCGTCGGCGGGGATGTCCAGGTGGGCGTCGGGCAGGCGGTGCAGGACGGTCTCGACGGCGGTGCGGACGATCAGGCGGCTGACCCGCTGCGCGGGGCAGGCGTGCGGTCCGACGCCGAAAGCAAGGTGCGCGCGGTTAGCGCTGTCGAGGCGGTCCTGTCCACCGGCCCAGGGGTCGGTGTTGGCAGCGGCCAGTCCGAGGATGAGCGCGTCGCCGCGGGCGATGCGCCGGCCGGCGAGGACGGTGTCGCTGGTGGCCCAGCGGGTGGGCTGGTTGGCCATCGGCGGATCGGTCCACAACACGTAATCCAAGGCGTCGTCGATGCCGAGGTGCCCGCCGCGGACTTGGGCGTCGAAGCGGGGATCGGTGAGCATGATCCGAAGCGTCTGCGCGATCCACACCTGGGTGGTTTCCCAGCCCGCTCCCAGCGTCAGCAACATCGAAGCCAGAACCTCGGCGTCGTCGAGGTGGCCGGGGTGGTCGAGGAAGGCGGTGGTGAGGTCGGCGGCCGGGGCCGCGCGGTGCGCGCTGATGACGCCGGTGAGGATGGTTTCCATTTCACCGAACAGGGCCTGGGCGTCCGCGCCGGAGCCGAACAGGGCGATCACGCAGGCCTGCAGCCGCTCGCCGAGGTCCGGGGCGATGCCGAACAGGCCGGCGACGGTGAGCATCGGCACCTGCGCGGCGTAGCTCGCGACCAGGTCGATCGGTCCGTCGGCGGGGAGCCGGTCGATGAGGCGGTTGCAGGTCGCTCGGACGAGGCGGGCCGTGTGCTGCTCGTCGAGCCCGGCCAGGCCGTCGTAGATCGGGGCCCGCAGCCGGCGGTGTTTGGCGCCATCGGAGAAGTACGCGTTGGCGCGGGGAGCCATGATCGGCAGGAGCCCGGAGTCCGGGCCGATGCGGCCCTCTCGCAGCAGGCGCCAGTGGGTGGAGTCGCGGGAGAAGCTCAGATCGTTGCGGGCCAAGGCCCGGATTTCCTGGTAGCCCATGACCAGCCATGCCGGGATTCCGGAGTCCAGTTCGACTGGCGCGACCTGCCCCCAGCACTCGCGCAACTGCCGGTAGGCGGCTTCGGGAACGGGGCATGTTGTGGTTGCCGACAGCGGGGTCAGGCCGGTCAGCTCGTCGAGGCGGCAATCGGTCGAGGGGGTGGTCATCGGATTCGGGCCTCCGCGGCGTCGAGACAGGTCAGGGCATGGCTGACCAGGGTGATCAGGGCGTTGACCGAGGAGCGGTGGTCGAGGGCGTTGCAGTGCAGCAGCACCGCCGCGGGCAGGGCGAGCGCCTGGCGCACCTCGTCGTCGGCGTGACGGGGAGCGCCGGGGAAGTCGTTGATGGCGACCACGTAGGGCAGCCCGGTGGCCTCGAGCTGGTCCAGGACAGCGAAGCTGTCGTCGATGCGGCGCAGGTCGACCAGAACCAGGGCGCCGATCGCGCCTTCGGCCAGGCCGTCCCACAGGGACCAGAACCGTTGCTGGCCGGGGGTGCCGAACAGATACAGCACGGTGTCGCCGAGGGTGACCCGGCCGAAGTCCAACGCGACCGTCGTGGTCGTCTTGTTCTCGACGCCGTGGAGGGAGTCGACTCCGACGCTGGCGACGGTCATTGCCTCTTCGGTGCGCAGCGGCCGGATTTCGCTGACCGTGCCGATCAGGGTTGTCTTGCCGACGCCGAAGGCACCGACCACCAGCAACTTCGCCGTCCCGCCCACGGTGTCGGGCACGTAGCTGATGCTGTCGGTGTCACAGCTTGCGGAGTCCGGCAAGGACCTTCTCCATCAGTTCGCGTTTCGGCCCGGCATCCCGGATGCCGAGCAGTCCTTCGTCGATCAGGTCTGAGGCCAGGACTCGCACCACGCTCACCGGCAGCCCGAGGTGGGTGGCGGTCTCGACCAGGCTCAGTTGCCCCTGGCACAGCCCGAGTAGCTCTCGCTTCTGCGGGGTCGTTCGGTCGGGGACGGGCCGGTGGAGCAGCGCGGACAGCAGGGTCTCCGGCCGCAGGGTGGCTTTCGGCCGGGTGCGGCCGCCGGTGAGCACGTAGGCCGGGACCGGGCCCGGCCAATACCCGTCGTCGGAGTGGGACATCAGGCGCGGGCGGGAGTGCTCAACGTGGACTCGCCGACCTGCTTGATCCGCTCGGCCATGGCGTGGGCGATGAGGCCGGGGTTGATGTCGGCAGCGGTCGCCACGGCCAGACACGTCCGGTCGCCGGCACGGCGGACGAACAGAAAGCCGTCGGCCCACTGGGAGAAGTTCTGCTGGAACGGGCCCGTGAAACCGGCGAAGTCCTCCGCCGCGACTGCGCTGGCCACCAGTGCCGAGGAGACTGCGGCGATCGAGTCGGCTCTGTCCTTATCGATCCCGTCGGTGTGGGTCTCGACGAGACCGTCGCTGGTGATCACCAGGCAGAAGCGGACACCGGGGATCTCGCACAGTTGCGCCAGCATCCACGGGTCCTTCGCGGGCGTCATCGTGGTTCCTCACTGTCGGTCGTAGCGGGCGCGTTGCTGGCCGTCTCCGGCTCAGGGACGGGGAGCGAGCCCTGCACGAAGTCGGCCATGAACGTGCCTTCGGCGGCCGGGTCCGGTGCCGGTGCAGGCTGCGGGGCCGACGAGCTCGCTGAGGTGCCTGCTGGCTGTCGCTGAGGAACTCGGATCGGCAGCCCACCGGGGGTATGCGCGCCTGTGGACGCGGGTGGAGCGAGCCGGGTCTCCAAACCCTCGCGATGCCTCCCTGAGGTGGCCTGCTCCGGCGGCTTCGTTGGGGTCGGCTGTCGCGGCGCCGGAGTCACCGGCAGGTCCCCATCGGAGTCGACCGGCACGAGCATGTGTTGGGGCACCGTCGTTACCGCGCGGACGCCGCCGTTCGCGGTGCTGTCGAGACGCACCAGGAACTCGTGCCGGCGGGCGATGGTTCCCACGACGGCGAGCCCGGTCTGGGGTGGTTCGCCCAGTTCGTGCAGGCCCACGGGGACGTGGCCGGACACGCGGTTCTGGGCCCACGGCAGCCGCTCGGCGTCCAGGCCGTGCCCGTCGTCGTGGACCGTGATCGCCCATCCGGCGTCAACCGCGTCGAAGGTGACGGTGACGGTCGTTGCGGGCGGTGAATACCGTGTGGCGTTGTCCAGCAGCTCGGCGAGTAAGTGGATCAACTGCTCGGCGTGGGTGTTGATCACCGCGATGTCTGGGTTGCTCGCCACCTGGACTCGGGGGTAGTCGACGATCCGGGCGCAGGCGTGTTGGACGACCTTGGACAGCGGCTGCGGCTGCGGCCACTGCCGGCCCGGGTATTTGCCGGCCAGCACGGTCAGGGATTGCGATGCCCGTGCTTGTGTGGCGGCGGCGTGGCTGATGCCGTAGTAGTCGTGCAACGCCGCCGGGTCGTCGGGATAGCGTCGCAGGATCTGATTGGCGAGGTGTTCCATCTTGTTGGCAGTGGTCTGCCAGCGTTGTGCCAGGGACACAAAGGCGCTGACGAGGCCTGCCTCGCGGTCCCGCCTCTCCTCGACGAGCACCCTCACGGCCGCCACTGCCGCGTCCGCGACGTGGTCTCCGGTGGCCTCGGGCCAGAGAGGGGGCTCCGTGCCGCGGTTCACGGCGTCGAGCTGGCCGACGACCGTGTTCAGCGCCACCTCGCGGCTGTGGGCCAGTTGCTCGAGTTCGCGTAGCAGTTCCTCACGGCCCTGGTCGGCCCCGTGGTGCCGGTCCCAGTTGGTGTTGGCCCGTCGTGCGGCATTGGCCAGCGCATCGCCTGCGGTGGCCAAGGCATTGAGGCCGACCGTCCGGAGCCGTGCGGGGGTGTGATGGGTCATGGGTGATCTAGTCCCGACTGTCCTAATGGGGGAACCTGCGGTAGGCGTGACGACGTCGTCGCCGTCCCGCCCGACGGCTTTCCACGTTGCGGCGGCCCGGCCAGGCGCGACTCGATCGCTGCTGAGCTGCGCGCGAAGGGGGGAGGTGGGGTGGCACAGCCGCGCGGCGGTGGCTCGCGGGCTGTTGAGGGCGGGGGGTAACCACCCCACCTCCGGTCCGGCTTGGAGGCAAGCCGGACACCGTGGACGCCGCGCCAAGGGAAAGGTGGCCGCATCCACCGGTCGCGCGAGCGCGGACCCCGCGCCGGCCGCCACGCGAACCACGCGTCGACGCCCGACGTCGCCACGTCCACCGCCGGTCGGCGCCGCACCGGGCACCCAGACGGGGCCGGCATCCCGCCGCGACCGCACGGGCGGTGCCCCGTCGGCTGCCCTCGCGGATTGGGCGAGGTCGGTGGCGGATGTCATGACGTCCTTCGTTGATAAATCGATCCGAGGTCGGCTGGGGCACGGGTAGATCGCGACGCTGCGCAAACGACGGAGCGCGGCTCGGTAGGCGTGGCAGTGCGGCGTACCGCATCTGCCTGGCAGTTCAGGCGTCGCCAGCAGCAATCAGTGCCGCCACGGCGCCCGGTCTCACGGTGTTCCGGCCCAGGTGATGCACCGATCCCGAGCCGGAGATGTTCTGCCCTGAATTGAACTCTGCAACCTCTGCGTTCGTCCACTTCGGAGCTCATCAACTCAGACGACAATAGGGCAGAATGCACGATTGTCAACACGTCAAGCGCATTTATTGGCCAGTGCTTCACGGCTCCCGCGAATAGGCTACGCGGTTCTGCGTATCGCGACGCTTTGACACCGCGTAGACGTATGCCTGGCGGCCGCGTAGTTGCATTCTCTTGGTCTACGACGTGCGATTGGCTCGCCCGGTCGCTTCCCGAGGTGAGCGACGGCGCTTCCGTCTGCTGCGACGCTGGAGTCGCTGGCTGCACTACGTGCTCCCAGAGTGAAGGCTACGTGGCGGCGAGGAACGAAGTACGCGGCCTGAACTGTCACGACTGCGCGGTTTTCCGCATTGCGTGCAAGGTGAAGATCACGGATTCTCAGTGAGGCACGCGTCGGCGCGCGCGAGCACAAAACGCGCATCTCATCGGTCGCTGATCCACCGAGGATCTGTCGCTGAGACGCCGAAGGTGCGCTGACGCGTCGCGGACGCAGTCGGCGCGAGGACAGACCTCACCCCTATGAAAGGTGTCTCGATGACGGCCAACGCTTTTTTCAGTCCTCGCTACTGGGACAACGCGCACGAAGTGGCCGCCGCCCTGCGGGAGCAAGGCGCTGTTCATCGCGCCACGATCCCGCGGGGGGAGCAGGAAATACCGGTTTGGGTCGTCGCGCGCTATGACGAGGCACGGGCGGCGTTGACTGATCCGCGGTTGTCGAAGGACGTCGACGGGCTGATCGCCATCCTGGACCGGCACCTCACCGTGAACGGCCAGAAACCCACCCACAGCAGTATGTTCTCCCCGCACATGATCTTCTCGGATCCTCCGCGACACACCCGGCTGAAAGACCTGTTGGTGAAGCACTTCACGCGATCCCGGGTGGAGGACCTGAAACCACGGGTTGAGCAGATGACCGCCGAACTGCTCGACGATCTCCCCCGGGAGCGGGCAGTAGATCTGATCACCGACGTGGCGTTCCCGCTGCCGCTGTTCGTGATCTGCGAGCTGATCGGCGTGCCGGAGCGCAAGCGCGGGATGCTGCGTGCGTGGACGTACGCCTTGATGGAGGATTTGCCCGCCCGGGCCGGTGAGGCGTCCAAGAACATGCAGGACTACCTGCTCGAGCTGATCGAGACCGCGCGCGACCATCCGGGCGATGACCTCCTCTCGGCACTGGTCCGGGAAGCCGAGAACGAGGACAGCCTGAGCCTGGAGGAGCTGGTAGGCACCCTGTTCCTGTTGTTCGTCGCCGGCCACGAGACGACGACCGCGCTCATCGGCAACGGCATCCGCTGGCTGATGGACGACCCGCAACGGTGGCGAGAACTGGGTCAGCACCCGGAGCTGCTGCCCGGCGCGGTGAAGGAGATCTCGCGGTTCGATGCCGCCGTGGCCACCACGACACATCGGTTCACCACGAGCCCCGTGACCATCGGCGGGACGACCATCCCCGCCGGCGAGATCGTGCTCATCTCGCTGCTGAGCGCCAACCGCGACGAACGCCGATACGATCGTGCTGATCAGCTCGACATCCGCCGGACCGAGTCCAATCTCGCGTTCGGCCGGGGCATCCACTACTGCCTGGGCGCGCAGCTGGGCACGATGGAAGCCGAGATCGCCATCGGCGCGCTGGCTCGACGGTTCCCGGACGCCCGTCTGGTCGACACGACGGATCTGCGGCGGCGGCAACCCGCGATGATCCCCAACAGCTACGTCGACCTGCTGGTGAACCTGGGCTAGCGACATGCCGCCGGCCGAGGTGGCTTGTCACAACTCGTCATGGCCGGTCCCGGCGGTACCGGTGGTGAGATACCAGGCAGCGATTCCGGTACGGCTGCTCGTGCCCAGCTTGCGGTTGAGATTCGAGATGTGCGTGCTGACGGTGCGGGGTGACATCGACAGCTGGGTGCCGATCGCCTCGTTCGTCCACACCCGGGCGACCAATCCGGCGACTTCGAACTCGCGGGGAGTGATTCCATCAGGAAGGGTGCGGGACTCGGGCGCGGTCAACGGCGCGAGTGCGAGGGCGTGCATCTCCTTCGCCGACATGTTCTGCCCGGCAGTGAGGTGGCTGCTCCACGTGTCGTTACCGAGCGCGTGTTGTCCCGCTGTTTCGGCCTGCCGTTGCAGGCGAAGAAAGGGCGTTAGCCCGAGCACGCTGGCCTGGGCCGACAGCTGTCGTGCACGTGCTCCGCCGAGCACCTTCGCAGCTGTCGCGTAGTCGCCCAGCTGCGCGGTGATCAGGCCGATCAGCCACAGACTCCACGCCGGCCCCCAGGCGTCGCCGATCTCCCGCTGGATGCGCAACGCATCCTGCGCCGACTCGGCGGCCTGCCGTGGGGTGCCGTCGAGCATCTCGACCAGCGCCCGCGACCACAGGGCCCAGGAGATGCTCCACGGTGCTTGTGCCGTCTCGGCGTCGGCCAGCAGGGTCACGCTTTCGGTCCGGGCGACGTCGAGGCAGTGCAATGACGCCGCTGACATCGTCAGGAACAGGCGAGCCAGCCACTCATCGGCCAGGGCGCCCGCGGCCTCGAAAGCTCGCGCTGCCTTCCGGAGCAAGCTCAGCGACTCTCGCGCCCGTGCCGGGTCCTGCTCGACCAGCCACAAGCGGGTTCCGCGGGCGGCGTTGAGCGGGCCGAAGTCGCTGTCGAGTTCGAGCGCGGCGGCGGCAGCCTCGGCTTGGGCCAGCAGGGGCTCGGCGCGCGCCGGATTGCCCTGGATCAGGGCGATCCACGCCGCCAGCGACAGCGCCGCCACCTGGGGCACGCTCGGATCGCCGCGGTGGCGGGCGAGCCCCGCGGTAAGCATGCGGACATTCTCGTTGAGCCGGCCGCCGAAGATGAACGCGCAGGTCCGGCTTACATCGACCGCCAGCTCCAACCCGCGCGCCGCGGTCTGCGAGGGGGACAGGAGTCTCTGCTGGCTTGCGATCAAATCCGGCCGGGCCTCGTTCAGCCGGACCATCCACTGGACCTGCAGCGGGCTGATCCATTCGCGGCTGGCACGCGCGGCCAGCGCCTCGAAGTAGGAGGTATGGGCTTGGTGCAGCCGGTCGTCATGGTCGGGTGCCGACACCTGCCGGCCGTACTGACGGATCGTCTCCAGCATCCGGTAGCGCTGGCGGTCCCGACGCAACACGCCCTTGATGATGTTCTTGCCGACCAGCGTGATGAGAAGCGTTTGTACGTCGGCTTCGTCGAGGCCGACGTGGTGGGAGATCGCTTGGACGGCGTCGAGGTCGAAAGTACCTTCGAAGAGGCTGGCCAGCACCCACAGCTTCTGTTGGGGTTCGAGCAGCCGTGTGTAGGACCAGCTCACCATCGCCTGCAACGAGCGGTGGCTGTGCTGAGCGGACGTCCCGTGGTTCAGCAGTGACAGCAGGTCCGGGTGCTCGTTGAGGGCGCGGATGGTCATGGCGTTGCCCGGCAGCGTTGCCGCGGCCAGTTCGAGGCTGAGCGGGATGCCGTCGAGGCGGCGGCACAGCTGCGCCGCGGCGGGATAGTCGCGTTCACCGATCGTGACACCCAGCTCGGCCGCCCGGTCGATCAGCAACTGCAGCGCCTCGTGCACCCCATCGTCGCAGGCGTCGCAGTCGCAGCTGTCCTCGTCTCCGACGCACAACGGCAGGACCGGCACGAGGCGCTCGCCGCGCACGCCGAGCCGCTCCCGACTGGTCGCCAGCACCTGCAGGCCGGGGGCTTCGCGCAGCAGCGTGGCCAGCAGCGCCGGTACCGGCCCGGTACCGGGTGCGTCGCCGACCAGGTGCTCGCAGTTGTCCAGCATCAGCAGCATCTGCCGATCCCGGAGGTAGTCGCAGAGCCTGTCCAGCCCCGGCTCCGCTGCGCTGTCCTGGATCGTGAGCGCGTCCGCGATGGCGCCATACAGCCGGTCACCGCCTTCGCGCAGTTCGACCAGGCTGGCCACGACGACGCCATCGCGGTAGCTGCGCGATGACGTCAGGTCGTTGGCAAGACGCAGCCCTAGCCTGGTCTTGCCGAATCCGCCGAAGCCGGTCAACGTCATCAGCCGGGTGCCGGCACGGGAGAGCAGGTCTCGGGCGCGATCGAGCAGCTCGCTGCGGCCGACGAAGGAGTCCAGCTCCGCCGGCACCGACACGGACGGCTCGGGCGTGTCCCGGATGTCGACGTGGCGGTCCTCGTCGCCGGCCGTCATCGGCGCCCCCCGGCCACGGCGACGGCCGTCCGTCGCGTTCCTCGGCGGTCCCGGCCTGACCGGACGGCGTCGGTGTCCGCGACCTCAGCCAACGCGGATGGGCTTGCCTTCACGTCGAGGCCGATCATCGCGGTTCCGTCGCTTTGGAAACCCCGGTGTCTTCTGGCCTGGGGACGGCGTTGACACAGGGCATGCAGGGCATTCCCGTTCCAACAGCGACGCGGTCGGCTTGACCTGGCTGGATCTCGAGTCCGCAGAGTGCCGCGAGGTGATCGGGCGTCGTTTCCGTGGCGGGTACCGGGATCAGGTGGACGACGCGGTCGGCTTCACCGACGATGCGTCCGTTCGGTAGTTCGACGCCGCGCCGTAGCCGTGCGGCGACGACACCGGGCGCCCAGCCCATGGCCGGTGAGGCCACCTCAGCGGATTCGACCGCGGAAGCTGTCGGCGCTGCGGGACCGGAGATACGCGGCGAGACTGACGAGTTGTCCATGATCACCTGGTTGGTTGGTTATCGGGGTAGCTGGAGCGCCTCGACCGCCGTGGGATTGACACCCGCTGGCGGTCGAGGCGCGCGGACCGGACAGGAGGGAGGTGTGAGCATCGGCTGTCCGGGCCGGGCTGGAAGGCGGCGTCACGGTCGAGGATGGGTTCGCCGGGGGGACGTGCCTGCACCTGTTCTCCTCGGCTTCCAGCCGGAGTGCGAGCGTGTGCAGAGCGCTGACGAGGCTTTGGTACATCTCGGGAAGATCGATGGGCGTGAGCAGTTCAGCGTCGTCCCAGCCCTGCAGGAACGCGGTCAGCCGGGCGTGGGCGTACTTCAACGCGAGCGCGTGATCCGAGGCGCTGTGGAGGCGGGGCAGTGCCCGGTCGACCGTCGCGGCGATGTCCTGGAGCCGGGTGCGGGCGTGATGTTCGGAGTCGCGGTCATGCCAGCGGACGTTCGGCAGCGAGACGAGCGCGTGCCGTGCCTGGATCACGGCGATTCGTCGCCGTTCGCGTCGACGCTCCAGAAGGCGGATCATGATGGCCACCGCCGTGGAGCGCAGGTCGCCGCGCGACGGATTGGCTGCATGTTGCCGAGCACTTGATTGCCCATGGTGCGGCGCCAACTGTCGCGCCAGAAGATCGTCATGTCGCGACGAGCGGCCCAGGGTCATGACGTTGACTCCCGGCCGGTCGTGCGCGCCTCACGCAGGGAGACCGTCAGTGCAGCGCCCAGCTGATTCCGCAGCTCGGCAGCCCCATCCGCGCTGAGGAAGACCGGTTCCGCTGCTGCCGTCGAGCTGACGAGCGCGATCCGGCCGTCGTCCCGCACCTCTACCTCGACAACAGCCGCACAGCCCTGCAGATCGACACCCTCGACGATCCAACAGGTAGGCGCGTGGTCACACATAGTAAAAGACCTTACGAAGATCCAGGTCACAAAGGTTTCCCGCTGGGAAACCTGGATGGGTACGCTGAACGCATGGACTCGATCGGCACCACGATCCGTCGCCTCCGCCGCTGGCGCGGCCTGTCCCTCGACCAGCTCGCGGGCCTGTCCGGGTTGTCGAAGGGGTACTTGTCCAAGATCGAAAATGAACTCAAGGCGATCGACAAGCGGTCGACGCTTGTCGCGATCGCCGATGCTCTGCGGGTCAGCCTGTCCGACATCACCGGTGACGGTCTGGAGATCCGCGACCCCCAGGCCGACATCGCCATCCCGGCCATCCGTGACGCGCTTCTGAGCACCGACCTCGACGGCGCCGAACCACCAACCGGGGATCTCGACCAGTTGTTGTCCGAGACGCAGTTGCTCGCCGCGTTGCGTCAGGCGAACCAGGATGCCGAGGTCGGCGCGCGGCTCCCGGAACTGCTGCGGGCCCTCCACACGCACGTCGGCAGGCCGGAAGCGCTCCGGTCGCTGGTCACCGCGACTCACACCACGGCACTGTTGACCAAAGGGCTGGGTGCGTTCGAGCTGGCGTGGATCGCTGCCGACCGCGGCCACGAGGCCGCGATACGGCTCGGTGAGTCCGGTTGGATCGCGCTCGCCGAGTTCGCACGCACCCAAGCCCTGTCCGGCCTCGGCGCGCACAAGCGAGCAGGAAAGCTCGCCGAACGCGCGCTGGGCCACGTGCCCGCCGACGCCTACGACGTACGGGGCGCGCTTACGCTGACCGCGGGATACACCGAGTCCGTGCTGGGCGGGGATGCTGCGGCGGCGCTCGACGAGGCCGCCGGTCTGGCCGAGCACGTCGAGTTCGGCAACCGGAACTTCCTGCTGTTCGGTCCGGCCAACGTCGTGCTGTGGCGCATCTCGTCCGCGCTCGAGCGAGGTGACCACGCTGAAGCCGCGAGCCTTGCTACGACTCTCGATCCGGTCGACCTGACGATCGACTCGCGCCGTACGACGTTCTTGATCGAGCACGCCCGTGCGCTGTACGGCCTCCGACGTCCCGACGAGGAGGTGCTGGCGCTCCTGGTACGCGCCGAGAAGCTCGGCCGAATTCGGACGCGGACGAACCCGTTCGTGCGGGAGATCATCTCCACGATGCTTGCCCGCGCCCGTCGGGAGAACGTGGCCCGTGAGGTGCGCGGGATGGCTGACCGGATGGGGCTGATCAAAACTTCCTGACTGACGGCCACGACATCGCTTGCAACGCGACCTGCCCGTTCCAGCGGGACCGAGGCAGCCGGCACCACAGAAACGACGCACGTGCCGTCGACGTCGACGGCGAAACGCCCGTTGACCATCTCGGAATGCAAGACTCAGTGTGATCACCGTGCTCGTCGCGGGGAGGGACAGTTGGCCGCAGCGAGCGAGGAATGATCTTCGCCGTAGCAGCTGCGTTCAGGAAATCATGATCAAGTGCGTCGGAGACAGATGACATTTGATGACATTCGGCGAGAAGGATGGCGCGCGTGGTCCGACACGTAACGATCACTGGTACTCGTTCGCTCTCCGTCGAGTCTGAGCTATCCAGGATCTTCGACAGCTATCTCCGGCCGTTCGCCGACCCGCACGCTCACTTCTATGTGGGGGGCGCAGCGGGCATTGACACCGCCGCGTTGGACTGGCTGGCCGACTTCAGCCAAGCGTCGCTGAGCGTCGTTGTGCCCTGCACAGTAGCCGACCAACCCGCGGTGGCAGCTGCCTCGATCCGCCGATGGCAGGAGGACGGCCGCTTGGCCGAGGTCGTGGAACTGGGTGCAGACCGATTGAGCGCTGTGGCCTACCGCGCTCGTAACCGGTGGATGGTGGACAGCAGCGGCTTCGTCATCGGATTTCCGCGGGGCACTGACCCGTCCAGCGGAACCTGGTACACAATCAACTACGCAGCCGAACAGGGCAAGCCCCGGTTAATTGCGCCCGTCTAATACCGACCGGATGGTGTACTGACCATTGTGACCACGATTGATCGGCAGTCCGGGGCGCTCCTGCTGCGCCATTTGCGTGAGAGGCGCGGCTGGTCCTGGACCGACCTGGCTCGAGCACTGCGGGATACCGCGCAACAGCTCACGGTCACCTCCCTGATGAACCGACATCTCGCCAGCATCCAGCGCGCCGTCGCCCGGTGGGAAAGCGTCTCCGACCGAACCAGCCCCGGCGACCGCTACCAGCTACTCCTGGCGCAGCTCTACGCGCGAACCCCGGCCGGAGACCTGGCGATCGGACCTGGATCCGATTTCGAGACCCTGCTCGACGCGCTTCGTCACTTCGGGACTCCGCCGCAGCGAATACAGCATCTCGTTGATCTCGTCGCGCAGAGCGGCCAGAACCATGGCGGCGACCTGCTGGTTGCGCTCGCCCATGCGACACTGCCGACTATCGGGGCGGTCCAACGCGACCCCTCGACGCTCGACCACGAGGTGGTCAGCCGGCTGCACGAGTCGGTCGCGGCGATCAACGGCCAGATCGGCGGAGCGCCGTTCGTTCGCCTCCAACTCCAGCTCGCGCCCATCGTCGAGGCCTGCCGACGGTTCCTGGAGCTTGACCAGGTGGGTCCGCGCCGCGAGTTGCACTTGCTCGCCGCTGCTGCGTACTCGCTCGCCGGACGCCTGGCCTTCGAGACCCGAGACGACGAAGCGGCCATGGCTCTGTACACCGAAGCGACCCGAGCAGCTGGACATCTCGCGGACCGAAGCCATCGAGCCGCGATCCAGACGAGCCACACCATGGTGACCTTGCATGCAACCGACGACCTGGCCGCAGCTCGGACGATTGCTCGCGCCGCGACCGTCGACGCGCACCGGGGCCCCAGCTACGCGGTCCGGGCCCGCGCCCACGCGGTACACGCAGAAATCAGCGCTCGGGCTGGCCAGACCCGCGAGGCAGTTGTTGCTTTGGACCGAGCGTGGAAGACCGTCGAGCAGTTGGCCGTCGATGATCCGCACAGCGGGTTCAACGCCGACCACTTGAGCGGGTTCGATGGCCTGTGCGCCCTCCACGCAGGCGACGCGGGCCAGGCGCACGACAGCCTCAGCCGGTCGGTTGCCGCACTGCGGTTGTCGCGCGATGCTGTCCAGCGCGGCATTGTCAGCACCGACTTGGCGCTCGCGCGACTGCGCCTCGATGACCCGGCTGCTTGCGTCGACCTGCTGCACAAAGCCGTCGACATTGCCGCCACGACGGGTGGCCGAGTCGCCGCCCAACGTATCCGGCTGGCTCGACGCGACCTCCGGCCATGGCGATCCGAAGATTTCTTGGCTGAACTCGATGACCACATTCACGACACCATGATTGGGCGCTGATGGTAGAGGCGCTGCACGATACCGGGCTGCGGTAGAAGATCTGCTCGAACCGGCGCAGCTGGCCCGTTGCTGGGCGCGGACAATCCTGCAGAGAGTCAGTCTCCGAAGACCACCGCTTTCGCCCCGTGGGTGAGGACGCCTTGTTCGGCGTAGGACAGGCCGATTCGGTTCCAGTGAAAGATCACCTGGTGGGCGAGCACGGCCCGGAGGCCGCGTTCGAGTTTCCCCGCCCGGGCGAGTGCGCCGACCTCGGTGCCGGCGTTGTGGAACGCGCTCAGCCATGCACCGATCCCGGCGAGCTGACCGTGCGGTCCGGCCAGCGGGCTGTCCGGATTCGCATCGACGGTCATCAGCCGCCGAAGACCCGCCTGTACGCGACGGAGGTGCTCCGGAGCGATGTCGGGCGGCAGGGGCCGGTTTTCGGCGACGCGAGCCCAGACATCGCCTTGCTCATACCATTCCAGTCCGCTCGCGCGCAGCATCGCGCTGCACAGCAGGACGGTGTGTTCGCGCCGGTGGTCACGAGGATGGGCCAGG
Source organism: Amycolatopsis sp. NPDC051371 (assembly GCF_040682155.1). Lineage (NCBI taxonomy): Bacteria > Bacillati > Actinomycetota > Actinomycetes > Pseudonocardiales > Pseudonocardiaceae > Amycolatopsis > Amycolatopsis sp. NPDC051371. The sequence continues at coordinate 378,139 of NZ_JBFBAG010000003.1, read as the reverse complement.
TGGTCGAGGATGTGCTGGCTGTCGTGGTGGAACAGCGTGTGCGCCACGCTCATGCCGCTGCTACCGCCGAAGGCATGTATTTCGGGTTCGTAGATGGCCTCGACCGAGTTGGCGATCCCGCCGCTGTTGTCGTGCAGGTTCTTCAGCGTACGGGCGACGACGCGGCGAGCCTCAGCGCCGGCGTCGGGTTGTTCTGGCAGGTAGCGCAGCCGCCAGCACGGCGCCTTGCGGATGAACCACCACGCCTTCGCGACGGTGTTCATGACTGGTCGGAGCCGGTCGGCGGTGATCTTCTCGGCGGCGGCGTAGTCGGTGAACTCGACGGTGACCTGCTGCCAGCGTGTTTCCGGCTGGAGCGGTGGGCCGTCGGCGGTGGTCATGCTGGTCCTCCGGTCGGTTTCAGGCGAGCAGCAGGCTGGAGTCCCAGCGTGATCGCGGGCCGGTGCCGGTGGCGGCGGTGAGCAGGGCGAGCGCCGCGCCGGTACGTCCTTCCAAGAGTTCGATATTGTGCGGCCCGGCCTGCACGCGGTCCCGCAGAAGCGCGGTCAGGGGCGGCAGCTGCCCGGCGAGCTCGCCGGTTGCGGCATCGCTGGCGGCACGCCAGGTGGTATGCAGCAGGCCGGCGGCGCCGTGGCAGAGGCTGGGGTCGATGATCCGCGACAGCTGGGCACGGTCAGTCAGGCAGCCGAGCAGGGCGGTCTCGGCTGTCTGCTGGCGGGCGGTGTCGCCGGTGGCAAGCGCGGCGAGTTGCTGGGCGCGGGCGATGCCGGGTGTTCCGTAGCACCAGGACGGCTGCAGCGGGCCGGGCTGATCGCACCGCCCGTCGCGGGCTTCGGCGACGGTGATCGTGCGTGGCCACCACGGGCCGTGGGTATGGGGCTGCTGCCAGCAGTCCAGCCAGGCGCAGATGCGGGCGATCGCCTCGCGGTGCCGGTCGACGAGGATGCCGCGGCGCAGCGCGAGCGCGAGCAGGGCGAGCGGGCCGGTGATGCCGTGGGCCATGCCGAAGTTGCCGTGCCCGCCCGGATAGTCGGCCAGTGACTGCCCGGTCGGGCCGTGCTCGGTCCACCAGCCCGGCAGCCCGTCCGCGCCTGGCAGGGGATCGGTGAGCCGGACCAGGTAGGCCAGCACTGCGGCGGTCGTCGCGTGCTCGGGCGAGTGCAGCAGGTGGTAGGCGCCGAGTCCGGTGAGGCCGCGGATCAGATCGAACTCGGCCAGCGCAGGACGTTCGCCGCGGTCGATGCGCTCATGCGCGGCCGCGAGCCGGACGCGGGTCAGTTGATGAGTTGCGGTGTCGAGTTGGGCCAAGCCGCGCCGATAGCGACCTGTGCCCTCGGCCGCGGCCCGGGTGACGAACGCCAGAGCGGGTACGCCGAAGAACAGGCACGAGCCGGAGCCGCCATTGAGGTCGCCGGCTGCGGAGCCCGACAGCCACGCGTGTGCGGTGCTCCACCGGCCGGACTGGGCGAAGGCGCGTTCGGTGTGCAGAAGCGCGACTCCGGCGCTGCCGCCGGCCAGTGACTGCGGTTGCGGGCGGTGGAGGCTGTTGTGTGCGGCGAAGGCGGTGTGCGGGTCTGCGAGATCTGCGGCGATGTCGTCGGCCAGGGCCAGCATTGACGGGTCGGGGTGGTTCATGAGCGAGACTTCGGGTGGGTGGTCTGGCTCAGGGCGGCGGTGCGGGCGAGACGGTGGCAGGTCCGCTCGAGGTCCGGGGCGATCCCGGACGTGCGGATGCAGTGCAGGTGCAGCAGTGATGCCAGCACGCCGTCTGGAGCGGGCGCGCCGGAGGTGGTGGTGAGCGTGTCGCGGTAGGTGGCCAGCGCTGCTCGCCGCCGCTCCCACGCCGCCATGATGTGCTCGCCGTCGGGCAGGCCGCGCACCGCGTCGGTGTACGGGTTGGCCAGGTGCAGTGCCTGGTCGAAGACGGCGCGGGCGGGCGCGGTGATCGGGTCGGTGGCGATGTGCTCGATCAGCCACGCGGCGCCCGCCGTCGTGTCGCCAGTGAACCCGGCAGCGAGGTCCACCAGGCTCGCCGCGGTCAGCGCCCGGACGTCCGCGAACTGCGGGCCGCTCACGTGGGTGCGTTGCGCGAGCGCGGCAGCGGAGTCCGCGGCGAATACCGCTTCCGCGGCGATCATCGCCGGACCGTGCCCGAAGCGGCCGGTTTCCGGGCGGTACGTGTCGAGCTGCATCGTCGCGATCAGCCCATTCCGACGCAGCTCCGCAGCCCATCCGCCGACCCGGGTCGCCACCTCGCCGAAGCCTCGGGGGCCGGTCAGGCGGATGCGTAGACGCAGGTGATCGTCAGGGTCACGGTAGGGCATGAACCACCATTGCACCGGCCCGCCGAACGTCCACAGCAGTTCCCGCAGGTGGGTGGTGAGCAAGGCGGTGTGCCGATCAGGGTGGCCGTAGAGCTTGCAGAAGAGCCACTTTCCGGCGCCGGGGAGGTGGTCGTCCTCGGCGGTGGTGGCGATGATCGGTGTGGTGCGAGCCGCGATCGCCGGCCATGTCCGGACGCGGGTGGTGGCCAGCGGGACGACGATCTCATGGGCATGTCCGTCGATCCAGCCGAAGTCCTCGGCAGTAGGAGCTTCGTGCACGGTGGCCCGGCCGTGGCGGTCGAGCTGGGCTCGCAGCAGGTAGAGGTGTGCAGGCTCGTCGAGGTTCAGGAGAACGCGTTGGTCGTTGCCGCCGAGGTAGACCGCAGCTGGCACCATCATCCGCTCCTGCCATCCGCGCACCCCCGTTGTCCACTCCTGCCAGGACGCGGCCGTGTCCGGAAGGTCCTTGCTGGTGAGCGTCCAGCGGGCGGGCGATAGAACCGTACGGCGGTAGGTCAGCCGGGGAAGGAACGGCAGCTGGCCAGCGCTTCCCCAGGAGAACGGCCGGCACACGGCGGTCCGCGCGGTCGTGAGCTCGCAGACGAACCGCAGCAGCGGATGCGCGAAGTTGGTGAACTCGACCGCGCTGAACACCTCCGGCTCGACTGGCCGTGCCCGGGAACGGGACCACAGATACAACCGGTGCGCATCGCCGACGACCAGCAGGTCCGACGGCGTCAGCACACCGTCGATCTCGGTCCGGTGCTCGCCGATCGAGAGCAGATCCGGCAGGATCTGCGGGCTGCGGGCGACGTTCTCGGTGTCGGTATAGAGCGGCGGGCAGGACGCTTGGACCCGTAGTGCTGCGGCGTTGACCGTGGGCACTTCGGCATAGGCCCGGATGAAGCGGCTCCGCTCGGCGGTGTCGAGCAGGTCGAGGAAGCGACCGGTGGTCGTGCCGGCGGCTCGAAACGCACCCGACACGACCAGCTCGAACTCGCCGGCGTCCAGCGCCGCCCGGTTTGGAGCGTGGACTCGGACGGCGAGTTCGGTGTGTGGAGGGAACTGTGCCCGGGCCACGTCTGCGGCTTCCAGTTCGGCGATCGCCGCGTCGTCGAGAGCAACCGCGACGCGACGATCTAGGGCAGCGAGCTGGACCAGCCGTGTCACGGCGGCATCACGGCCGGTCACACGCGGCGCCGGGCGCTCCAACAGGGAATCGCGGTATCCGGCCGGGAAACCCAGGCCGATGCCGGGGTTGACCAGCTCCAGCAGCGGCACGGCCGCGCCGATGCCGTAACGCTCCAAGAAACGGGCGTGGTAGTCCACCCAGATCGGATTGCCGAACGGGTGCGGCGTCAGCCGCGCCAGCACACCCGCGGCCCGAGCGGCCTCGGTGACCACCGCTTTGGGCAGGACAACCTCGGCGTCCATACGCAAATCGACCGGGCCGGAATCGTGGGGGCCGACGTGTTCACGCAGCGCGGCGAGCGTGCTGGCCGAGGCCGGGATGTCCTCGGCGTGGATGTCGGTCAGGACTGTGCGGACGTGGGCGAGCGGGTCGGTGACGGTCATGGGCGGGCGCAGGCTGCTGATCAGGACACGCTGCTCGACCAGTTGGCGCAGCATTGCCGTGATCCCAGGCGTGGCGGTGCCGGGATATGTAGCGGCGAGCAGATCGGCGAGGTCGGCCAGCTGGATGGGAGTCTGTGCCGTGTGAGCGGTGAGCTCGATGGCCGCCGTGAGCCGGATCGACACCTCGGCTGGGTCGATGCGGGCTTCGGCTGGGCCCGGCGCTTGGCGCAGGCCGATCACGAGGCGGTCGTCCCGCAGGATCGCCGTGTTGTTCAGCACGACCGACAGTCGTTCGGCCAGTCCCGGGCATTGCTCCAGTTCGGTGATCACACCGGATAGCCACGTTGCCTCGACGCGGGTAGTCAGGCGGTGGTCCTGACCGATCCGCACTCTGGCGGTCGCGCCGTACGCGGCGGGTGTTACCCCGGCGAATCGGCCGAAGGGGGTGGCTCGGCTCGAGGCCCGCAGCCGATACCGCAGCACCGACTCCACGGCGCTGCGGACTCGACGCGGCCGCTGCTCGTGTCCGCCGCACACCGACCTGACCCGCCGCGCGAGATCCGGGCTGGACGCGGCCACCGCCTGCGCGAACGCCGTGTCCGACCAGACGCTGCTGAGCCAGTCGCGCCAGTGCAGCACTGTCCCGGCGGTCAGATCCGGCCAGCTCTGGGTGTCCACATTGGATGGTTGGGCGGCGATCCGGAGCATGGCTGCGTCGATGGCGGTGTACAACGTCAACAACCCCTTCGCGAAGACGACGGCGTGGTGGGCGGTGTGTGTCGGGCACCTCGTCCACCACGCCGTCACCGGTCAGCGCACCGCGGATCAGCAGGTGCTGTTCGAGCAGGCGCTCTGGCAGGTCGAGCCGCAGTTGTCGTCGGTGTTGCGCATCAGGTCGGCCACCACCGGCCCGGACGCGACGATGGTCAGGTCGAGGTCGAACTCGGTGTCCGGTCCTGCGGTCAGGGCCGGGGTGTGCTGCAACGTCATGCCGAAATCTCCTCTACAGCGTTTGGTGAATCATGCGGATGGGACTGCCTGCCCGGTCCCCTTGGTCAGGACGGGGACGGCCAGGAAATCAGGACGCGCGTGTGGTTCTTCTCGATCAGGCGGCCCTCGCCGATCTCGGCGTCGGGGGTGCCGGCCGGGAACACCTCGATCCGCGCTCCGGGACCGTGCCGGTGCAGGCGGTCCCACTCACGGATCAGCGCGACATACTCCTCGGCGACGGCCTCGCCGTCGCGGCCGTGACCGTAAACGACGAACTTGAAGGACGTGCGGTCGTCCGAGGTCGCCTGCGAGGCTCGATAGGCGAAGCTGCACCCGGCCAGCGCCGTTTTCGCGCCCATCCGGGCCGAGCGCTGCACCAGTCCGGACTCGATCGCCTCGGGCGTGGCCACGAGCAGCCCGAAGTCGTCCAACGCGGTGGCTAGGAAGAGGTCCAGCTCGTCGAACGACTCGAACCCGCCCACCTCCACCCCCGATTCCCGCACGACCTGCGGCAGGCTCAGTGCGTCGCGCAGGGCGTCGGCATCCACGACCTGGTCGCCGTCGACGCGCAGCGCGACGTCCTCGCCGGACAGCAGGACTAGCCGCTCGGCGTTGGCGCCCGCGCCCAGGATGGGAACGAATCCGCACAGCACGTAGCCGCGGCTGACCAGGCGGCCCTGCTCGCGCACCAGCGCGACCGAGCGGGTGAGCCCGCGCATACGCAGCGGAACGACCAAGAGACCGCCCTCGGCCAGTTGCTCGGTCCAGGCCGGCGGAATGTCCCACGCTCCCGCGGTGACGATGATCCGATCGAACGGGGCGTGCTCGGGTACGCCCCCCTCGGCGTCCGCGCGCAGGACCCGGACCTGGGTATACCCGGTCTGGGCGAGGAACTCGGTGGCGCGGTCGGTCACGAACGGGTCGATGTCGACGGTGGTGACGTGCCCGCCTGTGCCGACCAGTTCGGCGATAAGCGCGGCGTTGTAGCCACCGGACCCGATTTCCAGTACCCGCATTCCGGGCTGGATGTCAGCCTGTTCCAGCATCATTGCCTGAATCCGCGGCGCGGACACCGAGCTGGTCGCGAGCCCGTTCTCGTCCCGCTTGGTGATGACGACGTCGTCGCGGTTGTAAACCTGCGCCAGCGGCGCACCGGGGGCGAACGCCTCGCGCGGCACCGTGGCGAATGCCTGGATCACCGGGGCGGTGCACAGTTCGTCGTGGGCGCGCAGCTGGTCGACCATCGCTGCGCGCAGCGCGGCGGCATCCTGCTCGGTGGCGGTCCCGTCATCTCGTAAGGTGTTCACTCGATCACTCTTCCAGTAGATGTTCCCCGGCTGCGGGTGCACGCGCCGGGAGGATCAGGTGGCTGCCGGGCGGGGCGGGCGAAGGCTGTGTCGCCCGGGTGCAGCGGTGCGGTGGACGGCGTCGCCGACGAGATCGCGGTAGGCGGCTTTCCATACCATGCACCGCGCCCGGTGCCGCCACGGCGTCGCCGCACAGGAGCGGCAGCGGCCGTGCTCGTCTGGCTCATGGTCGGCCAGCAGCGCGCGGAACGCGCCGGTCAGCCGCACGATCTCGGAGTCCGCGAGGGCGGCTTTGCTGTGCTGGTCGCCCTCCTCGGCGAGGCGATCGAGGTAATCCAGCCGCCCGAACACCGCATCGCGGAGGGCGGAGCTCAGTACTTCATCCATGGTCGTGTTCCTCGCCGAAGGTGCCGGTCTCGGGCGGCCACGCTCGCGAATCGTGCGGCGTAGCCGATGCTGCGGGCGGAGGCCACAGGCGCGGATGCAGTTCCACTGGGACGACGTCGCCGACCCGCAGGCGCGCATTGTGCATCCGGTGCGCTGCGTCGTAGAAGTAGGTGCACGGCCAGAACCGGGCCGCGCACGTCGGGCAGACCGCCGGTGCGCCGGGCTCGGGCAGGTGCCGGGTCAGATCGTTGATCGCCTCGGCAGCACGTCCGGCCGGACTGTCCGCCGCGACCACCAACCCGGCCATCGGCCGGATGTTCGCACCCTTCATCGCGGTTCACGCCAATCCCGCTCGGGCAGCTCGACCGCGGCCCACCGGTCGAACCGGTCGATCAGCACCGCGGACGCGGCGTTTCCGCGCTGCTCGGCGCGGATCTCGGCGGTCATGGCGTGCGCGTCGGCGTCGGGGATCACGAGAAGTCGGTGGACCTGCGCGCGCATCCGATGTTCGGCGGCCAGGGCGGAGGCCGCGGCCAGAACCGGGTGCTGGTAGCCGCCGGGCGGGGCGGTGGCGAAGGCGCGGACCACCGCGGCCGCGAGCGGCGGCGAGGGTGTGCTTCCCGCCGAGGTCGTCATGGGGCCGCGATCACGAGTGTCACGAGGCCAATCCGCTCGGCCCGGCCATGGGTGGCACCGGTCGTCCGGTCATCTCCCATTGGGTGAAGTTGACGACGATGCGGTCCCACAGGCCTGGCTCGCCGACTTCGGCGACGTGCATCCGGACGCGGTGTGCGCGGTCGTCCCGGCAGGCCAAGACCCGCACGGCGGCACGGGCGGTGGTGTCGAGGAACAGGTGCTCGTCGATGCGCCGCTGCAGGGTCCGGCGCCGGTGCTCGACAGTGGGCAGGCCGGCGCGAACGATCGCAGCCGCGGCTTGGTGCTCGATGCCTGGCACGAAGCATGCCGGAATCAGCCGCGAGCGCTGCAGCTCGGCGATCACATCGGCATGGCGATCGACGCGGCGAGTCCGTCGCCTCATGCGGGTGATGAGATCGGACAGGGAGGGCCTAGCCGTCGTCAGGAGTGCGGTCATCAGATGGGCTCCTTCACGATCGGACTCGATCAGGTTGGGGGGATGAGAATCGGTCGGCGGTCGCAGGTGATGCGGCGGTATGCCGGTAGTCCTCGGTGCAGACCGGCTCTCCCGCGAGTCCGTTGCTCTCGTCCGTGCTCTGCAGGTCTCCGTCGTCGGCTTGTCCACGCAGGCGTCGATCGCGTCTTCCGTCCGGCCCTGATGTCGTGGTTGATACCCCTCAACTCCGTGTCCCATCGAGATTCGGTTGCTTAGTTTAGTGGTATTAACTGGATGCTAGGGTGCGGCAAGCGAGCCAGTCAAGAGGTCTAAACTCGTGAGGGTGAGTATCGATCGCGAGTTCGACGAGCTGCGCCGTGACCCCGATCCGCTGCGTCGCGGGCGGCGGGCGACCGAATTGCTGACCTACTACAACCAGCTGGCCGCTGAGCTCGCTCGCATCCGCCGCCACGCGATCGAGTGCGCTCGAACCGACCTCGCCATGAAAGACAAGGACATCGCCCCGGAGGTCGGGCTGACCAAGAGTCGGCTCTCGCAGCTGATGAAGACCGCGCCGGCCGCCGAACGCCTCTTCTATGGCCATGGTCCCGTCAGCATCAGCGTGCCGTTCCGCTATCAGACCACCGATCGGGAACGCCCTCTGATCGCAGCCGAAGACGCCGAGGCCGCCGACCAGTTGGCCGAGCTGCTCCACTCCTTGTCCTTCGTTGTCACCCGTCGTCAGATCGAACCCGAGCAGGCAGCGCTCCCTGACGGCGACGCGGTTGTCGTCTGTGGACCGAAGTCGGCACCGGTTGGCGCGCATCTGCTCGAAGCCGACCCTGCACTGCGCATGGTCCAGTCCGGATCTCGCTGGTGGGTCGAGGAGGTCGGCACCGGTGTTCGGCACGGCTCCCCGGCGGATGAACCCGCTCCGCAATCTGGCGACATTGCCTATCTTGCACGGCAAATCCGGGACGGGCGGGTGGTCGTGCACATCGCTGGGATTCACACGATCGGCTCGCTCGGCGCCGCTCATTTCCTCGCCAACAATCTCGCGGCGCTGTTCACCATGACCGGTGACGCGTCCTGCTCGATGGTGATTCGTTGCTTCGTCGATGACCGGCACGTCACTGCCAGCGAACTCCTCGCCGGCCCCTTCATGTGGTGAGCCACGTGGAGACAGTATCCGCTCAGCTTCCGGCAATCCACGCCAGCGATGACAAGATCGTCACCATGACCAACGGTGTGATCATGCTCGACGGGGCCTCGGCGTTCGCGCCTGTGCCAGTTCCTCCTGCGGTCTATGCCGCGGAGCTCGGCGCACAACTCAAAGACCGCCTTGCTCACGCGCCCGGCGGAGACCTTGCGGAGGTTCTCGGGGAGGCAATCCGCGACGTCGCTGCGCGCTTGGATCTTCGCCCGGGCGAGTCGCCCTCGAGCACGGTCACGATCGTGCGTGAGCACGACGGCTGGCTCGATCTGTTGCTGTTGGGCGACAATCTCGTCGTGCTGCCTACGACGATCATTACGGACACGCGCCTTGGCCGGCGCGACCTCGAGCCAAGCAGGCGGTACCGGCGGCGCCTCGCCGGTGGCTTCGGGTTCGACGCGGCTCACCGAGCCATCCTGCGAGAGCTGCAGATGCAGCAGGCCGATCGTCGCAACCGGCCGGGGGGATACTGGATCGCTGAGGCGGAGCCTGCCGCAGCGGCGAACGCCCTCGTCCGCCGCTTCCGAACCGCCGAAGTCCCTTGGGTCGGCTTGGCCACCGACGGCGCCTACAAGCCTATGCAGCACCTTCATCTGGACGACTGGCCGCAGCTGGCATCCGCTGAACCTGAGTTCCTCGAACAGGTCCTGCGCCGATGCGAGAAATGGGAAGCTCAGGACGACCCTGCAGGGGTGGACCTGCCGCGTGCCAAACGTCACGACGACAAGAGCATCGCGATCGCGATTCCTACGACACAACCGCGCACAACCGACGCGATCACCATGTGACCTCGGTTGCAAGACGATCATGGGCTGCGAGAGACGGCTACGCAGTCGCGCTCGCACGGCCCCGTGCAGACCCGCGAGCAGCGCCTCGCGGGCGTGGGCGGTGTGCAGGTCGTTGGGCGGCGACACCGCCACCGCGTCGACCAGGCCGCGGTCGCTCATCTCCGCCCAGCTCAGCGTCCGACAACCCGGCGACGCCGTCCGCAACACTTCCTGCCTCCGGACCGGATCCAGTTCGCAGACCGCGGTCACCTCCGCCCGGTCGATGCCGTCGAAACCGGCGACGCGCCGCACGCCGTGCCGCAGCACCACCACCACACCAACCCGCACCAGACGCATCGAGGTGTCACTTGCGCTCGTTTCGTCCATGGCCCCTCCTCGCACTCTTCTGCGACCTGCCACCTCACGCCCGCCGCTCCGACCGTCTCCTGCCCTGATCGGGTGCGCCGTGCGGGCAGCAAGATCGAGGACACCGCACGCACGCTGTGGGAAACTAGACTGAGCGACGACTCACGGTGCGTTCACACACACTCACGGTCCTGATCGGCGGAGGCGGCGATGACGACGGGCGCGACCAGCACCACCGACACCGGCGGACCGGGCGCCGAGGTGAACGTGTTCGCCGTCGAGCTGGAGCGCTGGCGTGATGTACGCGGCTATTCCCGCGCCGCGCTGGCCAAAGCGATGGGGTACGACCGCTCCTACGTCTCCAAGGTCCTTTCCGGCACCGAGCGCCCCTCCGAGGCCTTCGCCGGGCACGCCGAAAGCGCACTACGCGCCGGCGGTGCCCTGCACGCCGCGTTCCGCGACTTCGAAGCCCGCCGCCCGCCGAAGGCCCGGCCCGCCGTTCCGCCAGTGCTCGACGCGACGGCCGGAAGCCTCGTGGTCGACCACGACGACGCGACCCTGCGCTACGACGACGGCGTCTACCGGCTCACCCAACGCCGCCGCCTCGTCAACGAAGGCACCGAACCGATCACCCGGTACCTGATCCGGATCTCCGTCGACCGCTACCCCGGCGACCCCGAACGCTCGAACCGGCTCTACAGCGAAAATCCGCTCGCCTGGGATGAAATCAACCTGCACGCCTGGCACGGCCGGAACCGGGCCGACGCGATGGACTGGACTCCCCATCACGACCGCGATGCCTTCAAGGAAGTTTGGCTGCTCTTCGCCGGGCAACGTGGCCATTTTCCCTTGTATCCTGGGGAATCTTGCTGGATCGAGTACGAGTACACCGTAAGCGAAGTCCACTGGGGCAACTGGTTCCAGCGCGCGGTCAGGCTCCCAACCCGCACTCTGTCGGTCTGCCTCGACTTCCCCGCAGACCTGTCGGCCGCCGTGTGGGGATTGCACACGTCGATGACCGCGCAGGCCATGCCGTTCGCCACCGCCATCGCCCGCGACGACACCGGCGACCGGCACGTGTTCTCCTGGTCGTGCGAAGACCCGCCGCTGCACGCCCGTTACCGGCTCGAATGGGACTTCCGCGGCCACGCAGCTGCCGTCGACGGTCCGCCGCCAACGCCGAGCTCCGTCATGGCCTCACTCGGCATCGTGCAGGACACCGACCCGGCCCTGCGGCGCGTCGCACGCCGCTTCGATCTGCCAGCTGAGGCCGAAGACGCCCGCCGCGTGGTGACCGCGCTGAACTCGGCGTGCGAGCGCGTCGCCCACGCGCACACGTTCGGCAAAGGCATGGGTATTGCGGCGCCCCAGATCGGTATCGACAGGGCAGCGGCGATTGTGCGCACGCCGGACGGCGAGGCGATCACCCTGTTCAACCCGACCATCATCGAGTCCGCAGGAGATGTCGACGAGCAGTACGAGGGCTGCCTGTCCTTCTTCGACGTCCGTGGCCAGGTGCCACGTCCGCACGTGATCCACGTCGAGCACACCACGGTTGATGGGCAGACGAAGATCACCATCTTTGCGCGCGGCGTGGCCCGCCTCGTCGCGCATGAAGTCGATCACCTGCACGGCACGCTCTACACCGACAAGATGCGCGAGGGAGCCGAGCCGATCCCAGTCGAGCAATACCGCGGCACCGGCACCACCTGGAAGTACTGATCGCCCGCAGCCGCGGCGGCAACGCCCTCGCCAGTCTCCGCAAAGCTTGCAATGTTCGTCAATGCCCCTGGTGTACGCAGGGAACTACGGGACGGGGATACGAGATGCGAGCACGGAACGCCTGCGCCACCGGGCCGTCCGGTAGCGGGGCAGTCCGGCGGTAGCCGACGGTGTGGGCGTGGGCCGCAGCGACCAGGGTGCGGCCATAGCCGAGCCGGCGAAGCGGCGTTGACGTGGACGTAGTCGAGGGTCGCGACCCGGCAGTCGAGACAGCACGTCAGGGTGAGGGTGGTCACAGCCGTGCCGTCGAGCACAAGCTCGATCCGGCCCGTCGAGGCGCTGGTCTACCTCGACCTCGACCTCTACGAACCCACCCGCGACACCATCAACGCCATCCGGCCGTACCTCACCAAGGGCAGCGTGCTCGCCTCGACGAACTCGCCTACGCCAAGTGGCCCGGAGAAACCGCAGCCCTGCGCGACACCCTCGGCACCGACCACGCCACCCTGTGCACACTGCCCGGCCGCCCCACTCCGACGTACCTACGATGGGGCACCTAGCCGCAGCTCAGGCGGCTGCGCCTACCTCGACCAACAGGGCCTCTCGGTTGGCCAGGATGAACTCCTTCAACGCGGTCGGCTTCAAGTCGATCGACGCGAGATCGTCTCCCCGAAGGTCAACCCGGTCTAGGTCATACCCGCCGCGCGACGGGTCGCTGAACTCCGGGCCACTCCGGGCCGACTCGTCCAGGCCAGCCAGCCGCGCCACAAAGAAGTGCTGCACAGCGACTCCACCGTCCGACGGCGAGCTGAAGAGGAACACCTGCGAGGCATCCGTGGCCTTCGCGCCCAGTTCCTCCGCCAGCTCCCGGTACAAGGCCGCCTCCACCGAGGCGTCAGTGTTCTCGACACCGCCACCGGGCGCGGTCCAGTACGGCGCCTGCCCCGGCTTGGTCCGCTTGATCAACACCAACCGAGCGAGATCGTCGATCAGGATCGCCCGTGCGGCACGCCGTCCCACTGCCACCGTCAACTGATCCGTCACATCCCAAAGCTTACGACCCGCCGCTTCGCCCAATCACGACACCAGATTGATCGACGACCGTCTGTCACAGTCGGGACACCCGTTCTTGACGCCGGTGGGCACGGCCCTGTTCGACGCGTGGCCGCGCCGGGCCCTGGGGCGAAGCTGCCGGCTAACTCTGGGACGGCCTGATCAGTGTGGCTGATACGAACGGTTTCCTCGAGCTCAAGCGGAGCCGCGACCGGAACCGTGCTTCACATGGGCGAACACCGGGTCAAAACTCTGACCGGCTACGACGCAACCCAACGCTTTACCGTGCACGCTGCCGTACTCGGTGCCCGAGCACTTGGCTGGCCCGATCATCAACTACCACCGCCCCACGCGTTGGACCGATCGGGACCTACCAGCACGAATGCCTGGCCGCCGGATGAAACAGCGAAACCGTGAATCCATTCTGGCAACGCGGTACATGCGATCCAACTACGTTCTTGCTATACTAATTTCTCAAGGGGGCAAGCCGGTGTTGAGGTAGATATGACTGACTTCCCGTTTTCGGAGAATCCGGCAATAAATCCTGCCCGTCCCTGGGGAGACTCTGACGAAGTCCGCCGTGAACTGACCATGTGGCTGAAGAAGATGCCGGATAGCCAAAAGGCGCTCCTGCGCACCGTGATCGAGAACGGCGAAGGCACGCTCGACGACAGGACGTTGGCGACAGCCGATGCGATCAACAAGATCGCTGAGGCCTTCGGCTTCGTAAACCTTGTCGAAATCGACAGCAACGGGGCCAGTCTGGCAGGCGGAGCACGAGAACCCCTCATCGTCTTGGGCTTATACCGCTGAAATAGTAACCGCGGTGGCTACTGACTTCGAATCACGCGCGTTGTCAACTGGGTGCTGGTTCGGACAGAGATTGGCGAACGTTTGCTGACGACAAACAGAAGGATCACTGCGCGTCCCGGACGCTGCTGCTCCTGACCAGTCCTCTTGCATCGGCTCCGCCGCCCTGGTTGCAGACGGCCTGTACGCCCGGACCGACGGCTTCACCTCACTTGCGGTAGTGCTCGGCGCCGTGGGTGTCTCGCTCGGGTTCCCGCTGGCCGACCCGATCCTCGGGCTGGTCATCACGGTGGCGATCCTGTACGTGCTGCGGGACGCCACGAAGGAGGTGTTCCGCCGTCTCATGGACGCGGCCGACTCCGCCACCGTCGATCTCGTCGAACACGCAGCCCGCGAGGTGCCCGGGGTGCTCGGCGCCCGGGATCTGCGGATGCGCTGGATCGGCCACAGCCTGCGCGCGGAACTCGCGGTCACCGTCGAGGCGACGCTCACCGTAGACCAGGCCCACCGTCTTGCCCATGATGTCGAACATCGCCTGGTGCGCACGATCCCGCGGCTGACCGCTGCGGTCGTGCACGTCGAGCCTTCATCGGGCGCAGACGTCGCGCATGATCCACTGGCCCGCCTTCGGTGACGCAGGGCGTCTCCGAAGGTCATCACTATGATCCGCTCGCCCGGTAACCGAGCTTCAGCCTCGGGCGATGAGTGCGCTTAGCAGGATCACAGCGAGCGCAACCAACGCGATCACTATGAGGCAGCTCATCAGGAAACGTGCTGGCCGTGTCTGCTGGGGCCGCGACGACACGATCCTCGCCCAGACACGGTCGGCCAGCAACGTTACGTCGCGAGGGGTGAATGATGTGAGCTTCGCGCGGCAGTCTGCGCATGATTCCAGGTGTGTCTCCAGTTCCTGGACGACGTCCGGCGGCAGCTCGACGCCCATGACGTAATCGGCGATGAGCTGGGCAGACACATGGCTTCCACTCATGACAAATGCCTCCGGTGCCAGGGAGCACGCACGCTCGCACTCGGAAGACGACCGGATTGCGAAAACGGTTCTCGCGGGATGCTGCCCGATGGGACGACGATGGCCCACAGCACGGTGAGGCTGGCGAAGACGACCTACGACACCGGTGGAGAGCCGGCAACGGTCAACTGTGCCAACGGCTTGAACCTCGCGGCATCGACCGCAATGCCGCGGGCCGGAAACGAGACTGACGTGGAAACCAGTGACGGCACCACGACCGGGCGTCCGGTCGCACGGTCACATCGGGGAACCGTGCGGCCAACTGGGCGCACATGAACCAGTGCGTTGTGGCCCGCCTTCCCGTCAGCAACCCGACCTCCGCCAAGAGGAACGCACCGGTACACACCGAGGTGACCCGGCGTGCGGCACCGCCGAGCCGGCGGATCTCGGCGATCAGTCCGGATGGGAACCGGTCCAGTTGGCCCGGCGGAGGCCCGGGCACAACAACCGTGTCCACCGAATTGTCCACATCGGACACTTCGTTGTCCACGTCGATCACTACCCCGGTGTCCGAGCGCACCGGCCGACCATCCAGGGAGGCGTGGCTCACCCGGCAGCCCGCCCGGCCCGTTGAGGACCCTGTATCGGCCCGGCGAGGTCGAGCAGCACCACACCCGCGCACACCACAACGACGACGTCGCGCCGGTTCACGTCAGTCACACCGGAAGTCTCGTGAGGAAACGAGAGGTTCTCACGGACAACCAACCCACAGATCCGGACATCCGCCGCGCCGTGACCGGCCGCGTGGACAATGACGTCGAATCCCGCGTCCTTCGCCGAACTCCTCGATCGCGCCTGCCGGAGACCGCACGAGGTGAGTACCAGGGCCTGGCCGCCGCGGGCTCGGCCACGGCGGAGACTGTGTCCCCGTTGATCATGACGAGCCTGCTCATCGATGGTGGCCAGCCGGGCTGGCTCGTACTCGGAACGGTGTTCCTGCTGGCGGGCCTCGGTATCGTGCAAGCTGCGAAGTGGTCGCTGCGGCGTCCGGCTCGGCTGGACTAACGGACGGCGAGCCGGTTGCGCACGGGATGACCGGCTTTGCCCGACGTACCCGCGATCATGATCGCCGACCCCAAGCCCGGAAACTGCGTGATGTCCCGGCGCAAAAATGTAGAGCACGGCATGCCGCAGAAACGCCCGGGTTGGGCACGGCGACCGCCGGCCCGACGGCAGAACAGCGATGCAGCCGCATGCCGTCCACCGGCGCACTTTGACGAGGGATCTCCACGGGTAGAGGTGCCGGCGGCATGCGGCGGCACGCGGCCCTAGGCATGGTCACATACCGACGTTCGACCGACGAGAACGAGCGGACCGGCGGGATGGTCGTCGGCCACTTCACCTCGGCGACCCGGCTACAGCCCGGCGACCGCTACCGTCCCGCGAGGCGGCGAAGCCACGCACACCTACACGGAGGTCGCCGTCCTTACCGGCCCCTGCGGCGCGATCTCCGGTACGGCGCTGCGCTTGAGCTATGAGACCTCTCCGGAGTATGCCCGTGGTCGCGAAGTGAGCGCCGTTTGGGCGCGGGAGGTGCTGCGGGATCCGGCGGCCATGATGCTGGCACTGCTGCGCGCCGAGAGCGACAAGGTCATCGTGCACGGCGAGGACGTGGCAGGTGAGGTCCTGTTTCACCACGTGATGTCATTGGCTGATGTGCCGGACAAATTGGACGTGCTGATGGGGCGAGTGCGGCTGGATCAGCTTCCCTCATGGGTCAACGACGCTGCGATCCAGGGTGTGTTCGAGCATCGGCTGCTGGCTGCAGTGACCGAGGCGCCGCTCGCGATTCAGAGGAGTAACGGTTGTAAACACTGCAAGTGCGCTGAGGCCAGTGCGACGGAGGTTGCCGGTCGTCGGCTGAAAAAGCGCTGTCTAACGATACGCTGACACTTGTACCAAGACCTGCTCTTACGAGGATGTGCAGGTTTTGGTGTAAGCCGTAGGTCAGGGAGGGCACCGATGAGCAACCAGAACGGGGAAGAGGGAAGCCAGGGGCTCGGCCCGCACCAGGAGACGCGCACCGCAGCAAAACAATACGGAGAGGCGCTATCCAGGCGTGCCACGGCCTTGGGGTTTAGTTCAGGACGGGAACTGGCGCGCACGCTCAACTTTAGCCCAGCCTACGTCGCTCGTGTGCTGTCCGGCAAGCAGGTGCCGTCGCAGGAGTTCGCCCAGCACGCAGACGATCTGTTGAAGGCTGGGGGTGCGTTAGTGGTGCTGTTCGAGGCAGCCCGTTACGAGGCGATGGCGCGTGTAACTCAGCTGCCACCGGGGCCACGGCCGTTTGTCGGCCGCGACTCCGAGCTCGAAGAGCTGGATCAGCTGCTACTCGATGACGCGCAGAAGGTGCCGTCGGTGGTTGTCGTGGATGGTCCGCCAGGGGTGGGGAAGACCTCCACGGCGTTGACCTGGGCGCACCAGGCGCAGCACGAGTTCGACGGGGCATTATGGGTCGACCTGCGCGGCTACAGCGCCGGGACCCCGGCCGAGCCCGGCGAGATTCTGGAGAGCCTCCTATTGGGTGCGGGTGTAAGCCCGCAGCGGATACCGCCAGAGACTCGGCGACGCGCCAGCCTACTGGCCAGTCTGCTCTACGGGCGCCGGATGCTGGTGATCCTGGACAACGCGTTGGGTGAAGAGCAGGTCCGGCCGGTGCTGGCCGCAACGGCGACGTGCGCGGTGCTGATCACTAGCCGTAAACGGCTCAGCGGTGTGATCATCGACCCGGGCGCCGATTCGCTGACGCTGCCGCCGTTGCGGCATGACGAAGCGGTCGCGCTGTTGCGCGACCGGATCGGTAAGGACCGCTCGTCGACCTCGCCGGCGGCGCTGCGCACCGTGGTGCGGCTGTGTGCACAGCTTCCGCTGGCGGTCCGGATCGCGGCGGAGAAGATCGCAGCGAACCCCTTTCAGAGCGTGGACGAGCTCGCCGAGCAGTTGGCGGCCGACGCGAAGCGGCTGCAGACACTCGAGGTACCCGAGATGTCGGTGCGCGCAGCGTTCGCCTGGTCCTACCGAACCCTCCCGGCCCGCTCTCGGCAGTTGTTTCGACTGCTGGGTCTGCATCCCGGTGCCACCTTCAGCGCGGAAGCGGCCGCGGCGCTGTTGGGCGCGGGCCAGGCCGGTGTGCGGATGGAGCTGGACGAACTCACCAGCGCTCATCTGGTCCGTGCGGTGTCGGCGACGCATTTCGCGATGCACGACCTGATCCGGGCGTTCGCCGCGGACGAGGCGTCGCAGCCTGACTATGCCGGCGAGCGCGTCGCCGCGGTGCGACGGTTGGTCGAGTGGTATTGGCAGGCCACCGGCGCCGCCTTCAAGGCTTTAGTGCCCAACCGGGACCACGAGATGGACCTGGGGACACCGGCCGACGGAGTACCGCGGTGTGCGTTCGCATCGTTCGATTCGGCTTTCCGCTGGTTTGCCGGAGAGATCGGCAATGTCACCGGCGTCAGCGTTCTGGCCTGCGAGTACGGGCTCTTCGAGATGGGCTGGAGGATCCCGGTTCTCTGGTTGGACTACCTGATGTTCGCACGTCCGTGGGAGACCTGGGTCTCCAGCCAGACCGCGGCGATTGCGGCAGCCGAGGCGGGTAACGACGCGCTCGGCATCGCACGTGCATCGGTCAATCTCGCCGAAGTGCACCGACGCCTGCACAGGCTCGATGCTGCGGGTGGCTGCTACCGGGTGGCCGCCGAGCTCGCCGACTCAATCGGGCCGGACGTGTCCACAGTGTGGGCGTACATCGGACTAGGCAATATCGCCCACGAGCTCGGCGACTATGCCGAGGCGGCCGCGAAGATCGAACGAGGGATGGTCGAGGCCCAGCGCATCGGCTACGCGATGGGCGAGGCCACAGCGCGCGTGCACCTCGGCAGGTCGTTCCGCGCGCTGGGCGATCGGGAGCGCGCATTTGAGCACGGCAAGCAGGCATTGGACTGGTTCACCGCCGAGCAGGACGAGCAAGGTCGTGGGTACGCCGCAGCGCCGCTGGCGCGGGCCTACCGGCACTTCGGATTGCTTGAGCAGGCCCTGACCTACAGTGAGATCGCCCTGGAGGCCTACCGCGCCTCCGGGCACGATCTGTGGGGGGAGGCCGACGCGCTTGATGAGCGCGGCCGCGCGCTGGCGCTACTGGGCGAGCCTGAGCAGGCCCGGGCGTGCTGGGTTGAGGCCAAAGCCCTGGTCCGAGACGTGGACCAGGCTAAAGCGGACGTCATCCAGACGCAGCTTGATGCCATGGATGAGTCTGGACCGTAGTGGCTGTTGTTGCGAGTGTGGCCGTTCGTAGCGCCCAGTCATCGCCGGTCGATGAGTACTGGTAGATGCGTTAGGCCGCGGGTGATGCCGTTAGGCCACCACTCGAGTTGGCTCTCGGGTACGGCCAGCTGCAGGCTTGGCAGGCGGTCCAGCACCATACTGACCGCGGTGGCGGCATGAGCGCGGGCCATTGCCGCGCCGATGCACACGTGCGGTCCACCGCCGAAGGCGAGGTGACGTCCGGTGCGGCCCGGTCGGAACTGATCCGGGTCCGGGAAGATGTCAGGGTCGCGGTTGGCAGCCAGCAGCGACAGCAGTACCGGATCGCCGGGATTCATCGGCTGACCGGCCAGAGTCAGGGGCTCGGTCACGAACCGCCAGGTGGCGTTCTGGATCGGCGCCTGCAGGCGCAGTGTTTCCTCGATGACCGCCGTGAGGTAAGAGGGTTCTGCATGCGCGCGGGCCTTGTCGTGCGGGTGGGCCAGCAACGCGAGAATCGCCGATGCGATCGCCGACGTGGTGGTCTCGTGGCCTGCGACCACCATCACGAAGAGGTTGGCCACGGCTTCGTGCCGACTCAGAGTGCCCGCGTCGATCTGCGCGAGCAGGTCTGCGGTCAGGCCCTCGCTCGGGTGGTGCGCGTGTAGGTCGAGTACTTCTGCGCAGACTGCCTCGAGTTCATCGGTGGCGGCGAGCGTCGTCGCCAACGGGACTCCGCCTTCGGCGATCACCTGGGCAGATTGGCTCAGTCGGTGCAGCAGTTGCTGCGGGATACCGATCAGGTTGGCGATAGCGGCGATGCTGAGTGGGTAGGCGAAGTCGGCGACGAGATCGGCGGTGGGCTGCCCTTGCAGCTGGTCGATCAGCACGCCTGCGAGGGTGTCGACTTGCGTGTTCAGACTGCGCTGCCGTCCGCTGCTGAACGCCGCAGCGCACGCGCGGCGGAGCCGCAGGTGGGTTTCGCCATCCTCGTTGGACATCTGGGCGAGGAGGCTCTCGCGTAGGTCGGCGGGCAGGCCCAGCGGCACTTTGTGCCACTGAGGCGACGCCATGGCCGGTCGCTTTGACAGCCGCGAGTCCTGCAACCCGGCGCGCACGTCGTCGTAGCGGGTCAATAGCCACGTCCATGTGGTCGCGGTCAGCTCAAGCTTGTGGGCCGGGGCATGCGCGCGCAGCCAGGTGTACGCCTCGGACGGGTTTCGATTGAACTCGATGCCGGAGAGCGTCGGTGACGTGCTCTGTCGCTGCCCACCACGTGACCGGCTGAGCTCCGTCGGGCCGGTCTTAGCGCCGGGATTCGTGGACATGAGCCACAGCCTGCCAGATGACCGGAATCGGCGGCCAGAGCCGAACGATGCGCCTTGTCTCATCGTCAGGGGGGAACACAAGTCATCTGCTTCGGGTGTCTCCTTTTCAAAAGGAGGCACGATCGGGTCACCCAACTCTGGTAAACGCCCTGCTCAGGCCGCGATACTGGTCATCAGAATGCGGTCCAGGGTACGAGGTTGGGGAAGCCCTGGGGCCTGCGGACAAGGGGAGGTGCCAGCGATGAAGGGCGAGATCAGGTCCGCGTTCAGCGTGGCCGATTCTGCCCCGCTGGCGCGAGTGGCAGATCAGCCGGAGGTCCAGGTTGACGGTCGTGGTCGATGCCATGAGACCTCGGTGGCCGCGTCAGATGGACAGGGCGGGGGAGAGCGTGGTCGAGGACGGCCGTGAAGCCGGCCCAGCGGCCACTGGTCGCGATGCGTCGACGGACGAGCGGGCAGACGGGTTGCTGGCTTCGGTCGAGGACGCGCAATTGACCAGCTTCGTCGGTCGGTCCGGGCTGATTGCTCAAGCCCAGGCTCGTCTGCGCAATGCGCGCCTGGTCACCCTGCTTGGCTTGGGCGGTGTGGGCAAGAGCCGTCTGCTGTTTCGGCTGGCCGCTGAACCTGAGGTACAACGGTCATACCCAGACGGAGTCTGGGTAGTCCGATTGGTGGACGTCCCGGCACGAGATGACCTGGTCGCGGCAGCGTGCGCGGACCAGCTGGGCCTGTTGGACAACGCGGACGGCTCGCCCGTCGCCCGGCTACGCGAGTTCTTTCGGGAGCGCCGCGCGCTGCTGATGCTCGACAACTGCGAGCACCTGACCGAGGGAGCCCTCGGCGAGGGACAAGTGTCCCGGCTATTGACCACCCTGCTGCCGGCAGCACCGAAGCTGACCGTGGTGGCGACCAGCCGAGTCAGGCTGGGCGTAGCGGGCGAACACCTACTGCACATCGAACCATTGTCCTCGGCTGATGCCCTGCGCCTGCTACGTGACCGCGCACAGGCCGCAGGCCGGACGATCACGAACGTCGAGCTGCCGCTGGCGCAACGTCTGTGCGAGATGCTGGGCGGTCTGCCGTTGGCCATCGAACTGGCGGCCGGGCAACTCGATGTGATGACACTTGCGGAGATTGCCAAGCATCCCGAACTGCTACGGCTACTCGTCGACGGCCTGTCTGAACAACGCCACCACCGCACGATGCATGCGACCATCAAATGGTCCTACGACCTGCTGGATGAGTCGGAACAGCGCCTGCTCGCCACCGTCTCGGTGTTCGAAGGCGGATTCGATCTCGACGCGGCCGTCGCGGTCTGTCCGGAAGCCGGTATCGATGCCTCTCAGGTGCCCGCTCTGCTGCGGAATCTCGTCCGCAAGTCCCTGCTGCTGGCTGAAGCCACAGGAGACCACACGCGCTACCGCATGCTCGAACTCATCCGACAGTTCGGCCTGCAGTTGGTGTCAGAGGCGAAACAAGAGTGGGCTCTCCGCTCCGCGCACGCACGGTATGTTCTCGACTTCGCGTCGAGCGTACGTGAGCAGTGGTTCGGTCCGGAGGAGCCGGCGCTGATGCTTCGGATGCGGGCCGAGCTGCCCAACTCGCGTGCTGCCCAAGAGTTTCTCCTGTCATCGGGTCAGACGGCTGACGAGGGCCTTCAGCTGGCTGTCGACATCACCGCGTCGCGTGCGTTTGTGTTCGCCGGTGTGCTGGCCGACTGCCGGCGCATGCTGACCCGCGCGCTTGAGAAGCAACACCAGAACACACCAAGCATGGGTCAGGCTGCGGCCCTGAGCCAGATCGCCTGGATTGCGCAGATTCAGGGCACCGATGCCGCAGGCCCTGTCCTGCAGGCGGCCGAGCGACTCGCTGCCCGCCTCGGCTGCGAGGATTCGTTCGGACCTCTGTTGTATGCCCGCGGTTGTCGGCTGTGGCTGGCCGAGCCGGATCAGGATCGTGCGTGGGACAGCATTGCGCTGCTTGGCCGTGCGGAGGCCGCTTTCGCGGAGTCCGGCGATCACGGCAGTGCGTACATGGCGGCACTGTACGGTGCGATGGCGACTGTGTTCCTGGGCAGCGCGGACGCCGCGTTCGCGGCGGGTGCCCGAGTACTGGAGACGGCCACCGCAGCGCGGGCGGAGTGGTGCATTTCATGGGCCAAGTGGACCTGTGGGCTGGCCGAACTGCTCCACGGCAACCTGCGGACTGCGATCCAGTTTGCGCAGGAGGCATTGCGGATCCAAGTGGCGATCAAGGACCGGTGGGGCCCACCCTGGGCACTGTGGCTGATCGCCCTGATCTTGCTGCGGCTTGGCAGGTTCGAACAAGGTGCGAGGCTGCTCGGAGGCGCGCGCGTCGCTCAGCGACTGACCCAGACCAGCGTGGTGGGGTTGTCGCAATTCTTGCGCGTGCAGCGTGCTGTTGAGGCTCACGCACGCCAGAGGTTCGGGGACAGGTTCGAGGTTGAGCTCAAGGTTGGGGAAAACGCCGCGGCGTCGATCGAGGAGGTCTACGCGTCAGCCTTGCAACAATTCGACACTGAAGATGAGGTCTCGGCCGCCCCGCGGGCCGCGGACAAGTTGACCGATCGCGAGCTGCAGATTGCCAAGCTGGTGTCGAAACCGATGAGCAACGAAGAAATCGCCGAAAGACTTGGAATCAGTCACCGCACGGTGGAGAAGCACGTACAAAGGATCCTGGCCAAGTACGGCTTGAGTACCCGCACGGACATTGCGGTGTGGTACCTGCGTACCGTCGCCCCGCTGGAGGCATGACGATGCTCGGCGTGCAGGGGCGGCGCGTTGAGGCCGCTGGCGATCAGGCGCCGAGGTCCTTGGGTGGAGCGAGCCATGCGGCCACGCGGGCGGGGAAGAAGCTGCCGCTCAACGACCGCCGAGTATCGCAGGCAACGCGCTGAAGCCGTTCATGATGACGCTGGGATTGTGGCGCAGATGATCGATTCCCGCGGCAAGGCGTGCGTTCGGAAACTCGCGGGTCACCGCAGTGAACGCGACTTCGGCTTCCATCCGCGCGAGAGGAGCACCGAGGCAGTAGTGGATCCCGCGTCCGAAGGACAGGTGGGTCGCGTTGCGGCGCACGTTGAAGTTGTCGGCGTCCGGATACCGCTGCGGATCGCGGCCGGCGCTCAGTAAGGACACCAGCACGATCTCATCGGCGGGGATCACCACGCCGCCGTACTGAACCGGCTCCCTGGTCCAGCGGTAGGTTGCCATGCGGACTGGACTGTCGAATCGCAAGATCTCCTCGACGGCGCCGGGAACGAGCTCCGGTCGTTGGCCTAGCAGTTGCCAGCGCTGCGGATCGGCCAGCAGGTGGTACACACCGTTGCCGATCAAGTTGGTCGCGGTTTCATGTCCGGCGACAAACAACAAGAACACCATGTCCATCACCTCGTCAACGCTCAACTCGCCATGGTCGGCCAGTTCCACGAGCGCCGACAGCAGACCATCGTCCGAACTCGCGCGCTTGGCAAAGATCAGCTTGTCGAAGTAGTCCTCCATGTCGCGCGAGGCAGGAAGCACCCGGTCCGGGACGTCTTCCATCAAGGCGGTCGTCCAGTCGCGGAACTGATGACGCTCGTCCAGCGGTACGCCGAGCAGCTCGCAAATCACGACGAGCGGTAGCGGGAACGCGAGGTGTTCGATTACGTCGACTGGGCGGTTGCGAGGCAGGTCCTCGAGCATCCGCGAGACCAGGGTCTCGATGTCCGGGCGGAGCAGCTGGACCCGCCGGAGTGTGAAGACCTTGGACACCCGCCGACGCAGCTCATCGTGACGAGGGTTGTCCATGAACAGGATGCTCGACGAGCCGAACATCCGCGACAGTTCGGGAGCTTCGCCGGCGCGCCGTAGCTGAGCGCCGAGAATACGGTGTATGCCCGTGCTGTCCTTGCTGAGACGCTCGTCGGTGAGAGCAGCCAGCGCATCAGCGTGATCCCCGATTACCCATGCGGTCACACCGCTGGGCAAGGTCGCCTGATGCACAGCCCCCTGTTGCCGCTGCGCCTTTGCCGCTTCGTGGGCGCGCTCCCAGTCGAAGATCTCCGCGGTCATGGTCACCCTCCAGTCCGACCGTCGTCCGGAAACGAGCCGTGAACGCGTACGGCCGTGACCGATCCGGCACGACGACTCCGCAGCGCCGTGCAAGGTGGCCGAACCACCGCAATGATGATTCGCTGAACGCCGTTCCCCGTCGTCGGCCGATGAGATTCCTTGGTCTCAGCATGGTGGACGGGTCTCGCCCGGTCATCGGCGCACACACGTAGTTCGTCACGGCATCACCACGTAGCCCCGAAGACAGGGCATACGTGCTGACACGTACGCGAGATCGGTCGCCGCGGCGACAAAAACCGACAACGGTGGGCGATGCGCAGTAGTCCGATGGGCCCGAATATCGATCGGATAATTGAAACTCAGCACGCCTCCGTCGTGGCCCAATGATGGCAATTCAATCAAGACCACTGCGTGTGGCGGCTGCTACTCGCCGTGGCAAACATGTGCGCCCATTCGTTGCAGCTACGTGCAGGCTCGTACTGCGTCGGTGTCAGCATGCCACGCCGAGTAGTGAATACGCGCGCTCGCGCATTGACGTCGTGGGCCCCGATCGGTCTATCGTTCACCCAGTCCCCAATGCTGGCGCTGGCCCTCGGGGCCTGCGGGGCTCGGTGTTCTTCCCTGCTGATCGTGCCTCAGCGACGAGTTGAGCGGTATTTGCAGAAAGGGATCTAGTCCGAGCGTTTCCTCGCAGTTGGCTTTCCACTGGAATTGAGGCACCTATGATTACCTCGGATGAGAACCTGTATGGGTGTCCATGTGTGAGCACGGTGCTCATCGTTCGTGATGACGAGACGGGGTGGGCGCATGTCGCCTACGACATCGATCCACGACGAAGGCCGCGAACCGCCGGATTTGTCCTGTGCGAAAGCGAGCATGCCCCGCTGATGGGGATGACGACAGCTGGCTTCCGCCTGGCGAGCGCATATCGGGTCAATTCGTGGTCGACGGCGTTCCTCTTCGAGCGAGTCGCTGTATGCCTCGCCCACCTACCGGAGCCGCCTGGCCGTAGCACCGAGGGCGACGATGCGGGTGAAGTTCGGACTGCGTTGAGGGGCCGATTGCTGCAGCTGGTGCGGTAAGTGGTCATCGGGGTCGTTATCGAGCGACGTTCGAGACCGTTCGCGGGTTGAGCGTTCGGGCGTCTCGCGCTGTCCGATCGGTGGAGTGCTCCGGAAAAGCCGGCCGGTCGATGAAGTCTCCTCGGCGACAGGGCCGGATTGAACGAACGGGCCGCTCAGTGAGGGCGTCTCGGGCTAAAACGCAGCTCTTCCTGGTTGGTGGCTGCCGAAAGCGTTTGGAGACAGGAAATGGCAACACATCCTTTACGGTCACACTCGATAGTCGGCCTTAGTGAGCTTCAACTGCGTGGACGCCTCACCGCACTTGCCGGTGGCACTATGGCCATGGGCGTTGGTATCGCGTTGCTGGTCTGGTCACGACTGGGCATGGTCCCCATGGACGTCCTTCACGCCGCGGTCAGCCACGCGACCGGCTGGACGTTCGGCAGCGGCATCATCGTCTGCCAGCTGGCACTCGCAATGACCTTCATCCCGCTCAGGCTCAAACCTGGAGTCGGGACGGTCGCCGCCCTCGTGATTCCTGCGGTCGTGGCCGACGGGACGCTGGCGCTGCTGCCCGCGCTCGACGCCTTTCCGATACGAGTCGCAGCCTTCGCGTCCGGCGGGTTCGTCTTCGCCGCCGGCGTCGCCGTCTACCTATCAGCCAATCTGGGCAGGCTTCCACGTGACGGACTCATGATGGCATTCTCCGGCCCGCCCAGTGATGACCGCCGAGCCGGAGCCAGACGCGTTGCGCTGACCCGCATCGCCATCGACGCAGCGTTCGTCGCCGGAGGCGTCGCGCTGCTCGGGCCCGCGAACGCCATCCACATCGGCGCGCTGTCGCCGGGCACGCTCCTGCTCGCGGCCGGAACCGGCCCCTTGATCGCCTACCTGCTCGACGTAATCGCTCGAATTCCCGGCTTCTCGCCGCAGCCCACTCGGGCCGTGCCTCGCCACGGAACCGGTCGTCACCGGCGCGCACAACGCGCCAACACCTACGGCGATCGGGCATGACCCCGACCGTCTCCAGATTCCCACTCAAGCCGGAAAGTCCGCACACGTAGAGGAAACGATCATGACTCAGAACGACATTCAGATCACGAGAGGGGAACTCGGCGAGCCCGTCATGGGGCCACGGCGACAACAGCTCACCGTCGCGGTGCACTCCGGTCTGGCCCCGATCCGGACCCTGTCGTCCGGGAAGGTATGGATGGCCGGCGGCCACCACGCGCTCGCGCACATCCATGCCGAGTCCGAGATCCAGGTCTACGTCGTGCGAGGCAGGATCGCGTCGCTCACCGGCCCCGACATGACGCCGACCGTGCACGGCCCCGGCTCGTTCGTCTACATCGCACCAGGCGTGGAACACGTAGGCGTAAACCTGGATCCGTACGAGCCTGCCGAGCTGCTGGAGTTCCGCACCGATCCCGCGTTCAACGAGGATGTGGTCCCCCTCTCCGGCTTGGACTCTCTCGCCGAGACCCGTGTTGCCGAACTGCGCCGTGAGTACCTCCTCGGCCGCTGCCACGAACGGCTCGCCGTTCCATCCGTGCATGCCGTGACCCGGTGAGGCCCGCGGCCACCCACAAGCACCCGCACAAGTCTGGTGCGGACACCGGAAACACGCCACCGCGGCCACTGCCGCACCAATCGAAAGGGAACCGCCATGCAGAACATCCAGATCGTCCGGGCCATCCTCGCCGGATCATTCATCGTCGCCGGGATCGTGGCTGGAGCGGGCGCGGCGTCCGCCGCGACGACCCACCAGTCCGCCCCGGCCGCCGTCTCGGTCAGCCCCGACACCCGCGAGGGCTCGATCACCGCCGCATCCTCCGGCGGTGCGCCGGTGGTGACTCCCGACGGCACCCGGATCTGGTGGTAGGGCCCGGGGCTCAATCGCCACCGCGAGCCGAATCTGTCCCGCCGGTCGCGGCAGGGACATCGAGACACTGACGAGCCATGTCGCGCAATCCGCACGTCGACCGACAATAAATGCTGCCCTGAATAGGGTAGTTCGACAAATCAAATAAGCCGCCTCGGCGCCCTTGACTTCGATTGTTTTCTTGGGCAGCGTGGACGGCATCAGCAATCACAGGCGCTGATCGTGGGGATCATCCAGCTAGTACCGGGCTTCGCAAAGGCCGTCAGGTTGGGGAACTTGGCAGCACGGCCTTCGCTCCGAAATGGAATTCAGGCGCATTTATCTCGCGCATCCATATCGTAGACGATCCGGGTGATGACTCCCTGCGACTTTCATTCCAGGAAAGTTCACAAGGAGATCCGATGTCATTGACTCGAATAGCGAAGACCGGGCTGATCGCCGTTGCCGCGGTGGCGAGCCTGCTCGGCGGGACAGGCCCCGCCACGGCACACAGTTCGGCGGTGGCTTCCGGACCGGACGGCGCCCGCATCGCCGCGCTGCCGGGCACCCGCGAAGGAGCGGCGCCGCACGCCACCACCGCGGTGAACGCCGTCCGGCCGGCCGCGGCAGCCGCGCTGCCGGCGAGTTACGTGTCCGGCGACGGAGTGCGCATCCGGACGGGCCCCGGCACGAACTACCGCATCGTCGGCCTGGGCTACTACGGCCAGCGATTCGTGCCCTACTGCTACCGCACGAATCCCACCATGGCCGGCGTGTGGGTCCTCGGGCAGGTCAACTACGGGCCGATCGGCTACGTGCACTCGTCCTACCTGCACATCAACAACTGGAACATCGTCAACCTCTGCGGCTGACCCGCGACCGCGTCGGTGGGTTCGCGCCGCGTTCGCACTGCGAGCCCACCGACGCCAACCAGCCTGCTCTGCTGCCGAATCCGTCGTGGTCGACGGCCCGCCGACCACAGCGAGAGCACCTCGGGGCTCGTGAGCCCGCGGCCACCTCTCCCCACGTCGATGGTGGCCGCCTCCCGGGAGGCTGCCGGCGAATCCACCCTCCACCGCCGGCAGCCTCCCCACCCTTCGTCCAACGAAAGCGCAACCATGAACGAATCACACGGCCACCTCGCCTCCGCACAGCAGCCGCTGACGCGACCCACCGAATCTGTGCTCACCGCGCCGGAAGCGTCACGCGAGGCAGAGCTCGTTCTCCGCCCCATGCCGCGTACCGCGTGCGTCACTGCGGGGCACCTGCACGCCGTGGGCGCAGGGACGCGCGTACGCGGTGTTGTCGCCGCGGTCGAGTCAGCCAGCGGTGAGGAGCATGGCGAGTGCCCCGCCGAACAGGCATGGCCCGAACGGCACCGTGGAGTGGCCCCGCTCGTCGCGGCGGTGCGCGCCGGGGACGGCGAGCAGCAGCAACCCCAGCAGGGAAGCGACGACCAGCGCGCCCGCCACCTGCGGCCAGCCGGTCCAGCCGGTCAGAGCGCCGACAACGGCTGCGACGACGATGTCCCCGGCCCCGACACCGCCGTCGGTGAGCACGGCCAGCACGAGGACCAGCCCACCGGCGGCCAGGAGGGCGCCGCCCGCGCGCACACCCGCGTCCACGTTGTCACGAGCCAGGCACAGGGCCCCGAAACCGGCGATCACGCCCGCGAGTTGCGGCCAGGCCAGCTGCCGAGGCAGGCGATGCTCGCACCAATCGACGATCGCCAACGGCACGCCGAGCACCGCCGCGAATCCGTACACCGCGACCTGGCCGCGATCACCGACCCGCCACGCCACCAGCGCCAGCAGCACCGCGGTGACCCCGCCACCCAGCCACCACGAACCAGCGATCTCACGCTCCCGCCGCACCAACCGTCGGGTGAGCGTGCTGGTAGTTGCGCCGATCCCCAGGCCGACGACAGCAGCGCCGAGGACCCACCACAGGCCGTTCACCGACAGTTGCACGACCCCTCCCGGCCTCGCATGATCACTCTGCCCGCCATCTTGCCTGTGTACACCGTGATTCCGCTCGCGTGCGGCCGGCGGGGGAGCGCACCGACGCGCACCTGCCCGCGCCTCGTCGCCGTCGCCGTCCTCGGATTCGCCGTGAGCGCCTGCAGCTCAAGCAGCTCCGACGCCCCGGCTTCCTCTGCGAGCGTGCCGAGCGCCGCTGCTGCGACAGTCACGACCGCATCGCCCGCCGGCACGGCGAGGCAGCAGGCGGTCGACGCCTACCTGGGCATGTGGCGCGACGTTGCCGCCGTCGCGACCAGCTCGGACTGGCGGTCGCCCCGGCTGGCCGAGCACGCCACCGGCGACGCCCTCTCGGTGCTCTCGCGCCAGCTCTACGCCGATCACTACAACGGCTTGATCAGCAAGGGTGCCCCGAGCAATTCCCCGGTCGCCCAGTCCGTCGACTCGCAGTACGACCCGAAATCGGTCGTGATCAGCGACTGCTCCGACGCGAGCACCTGGCTGAAGTTCCGGGCGGACAACGGGAAGCCGGCCGATGACGAACCTGGCGGCAAGCACCGGATCCATGCCGAAGTGAAGCTGGCTGTCGACGGTTCCTGGCGGGTGATTCGGTTCGCCGTGGAAGGAACTGGATCATGCTGACCGCCGCCCGCCGGTTCGGCATCGTCGCCGCTTCGGCGTCGGCGGTGATGCTGGCGAGCATGAACCCTGCGCTGGCCGGGGACTGGTACGGCGACGTCGACTGTGGACAGAGCTCCTATCCCGGCTGCGAGCTCGGCGCGGGCCAACGTGGCCGTGACGCGCCTGCGCCCCGGCCAGACCCCCGCACTGGCGCGCCGAAGCCCGAGAAGGGGCAGCGCGACACGCCGATGCCGCCGGGCGACCGGATTGTCGGTGGCGAGGACAACCGGGCGGCCTGCTCCTACGTCCGCAGCGACTATGAGCCACCGTCCAATGGAGTCCAAACCGCGAGCCATCGCCTGCACCACTCGACGGCCCACGGCGTGCAGTTCGCGTCCCGGGCGCAAGCCCGCTACCAAGAACCCTGGTTGGTGCAGGCGCCCGGTCAGGGCGGGGCGTGGTACGTCTATCAGTGCTCCGGGCAGGGCTCGCGCGATGCGTTGTTCCGGGCGCCGGTGTGGATCGCCGACGGACAAGCCCCCGGTACGGCCGAGGTGCCTTCGCCGCAGCAGCTGGCCGAGCAGGCCCGCTCGCAGCTGCGGCTGCCCAGCCCGCTGATCGCGTCGAGCCCGGCCGGCACGCAGTTGGTCCGGCTGCCGACGTGGCTGTGGCTGGACCGGGCGATGTGGCAGCCGCACTCGGCAACGGCAGCGGTGCCCGCGGTGTCGGTCACCGCGACCGCGACCCCGACCTCGGTGTCCTGGTCCACCGGCGACGGAACCACCGTGACCTGCACCGGTCCCGGAACCCCGTTCCCCGCCGGCGGTGCCGCGCAGGCCGTATCGCCGGATTGCGGACACACCTATCAGAGGTCCTCGGCCGGCAGCCCCGGTGAGTGGTTCCCGATCACCGTCACGGTGTCGTGGCGCGTCACCTGGGCCGGCGGAGGCACCGCGGGCGCCTTCTCGGACCTGACCACCAGCGCCGCAGCCTCCCTGCGGGTCGCCGAAATGCAGGCGCTCGGTACCGGATAAATCCCGCTCGCCCGTCCCCGCACCACCACATTCGTTCCCTGACCCCATTTTCGCGCACATCGCCGATAGCGCGGCACGGGCGAGCTACACCTTGGAAGGACCTCTCGTGACCGGTACCGACACACCCGCACGCGGGCAGAAGCCCGCTGGCGCATCGAGGCCGGCGTCGTGGCTGGACCGCACCGGCGAACCCGCGACACCGACTTCCCGGCGGGGCCCGCGGAGGGTGCCGCACCTGGCTGCCGGGGTGCTGCTCGTCGGCGTGTGCGCCGGCGGAACCGTCTGGTGGACCACCAGCATCCAGGACCGGACGCCGACCCTGGCCGTGGCCAGGCCCGTCACCGTCGGGCACGTGCTGGCCAGCGCGGACCTCCGCGCGGTCGACGTCTCTGCATCGCCAGGTACCGCACTCGTCCCGGCCGAGGAGATCGCCAGCGTCCTCGGCCGTCCGATGGCGACCACCCTCGGGCCCGGAGCCCTGTTGACGCCGGACGCCGTCGGCCCTGCCCGGCTGCCCGCCGTCGGCCGCGCGATCGTCGCGGTCGGGGTGAAGCCCGGGCAATTCCCGCCCGAACTGACCGCCGGCACCCCGATCACCGTGATCGTCACCGCCGCCACGCAACCCACGACCACCGCGGCGGCGCCGGTGGCGGGAACGACCTGGCGCGCCACCATGGTCGGCGTCGCACCCGCGGGCACGGACCAGACCACCGTGGTCTCGCTTGAGCTCACATCCACCGATGCTGTGACGCTGGCCCAGGTCCCGGCCGGCCAGCTCGCTCTGGTGATGGAGCCCGCGGGCGGTGACCGCTGATGCTGATCGCCTTGTGCTCGGTTCACGGCTCGCTGGGCGTGACCACCCTGGCCCTCGCCCTCGCCGCACACTGGCCCGACCCCGCACACACCCGCCGGCTGATCGCCGAGGTCGACCCAGCCGGCGGTGACCTGGCGATGCGATTGCACCTTCCGACCACACCCGGATTGGCCAGCCTCGCCGCCGCCGCACGCCGGCAGCCTCGCCCCGAGGTCGTGTGGGAACACACCCACGCACTGCCCGATGGCGCGCGCGTGCTCCTCGCCCCGCCCGGCAGCAGGCACACGCGCGCCGCCCTGCACATCCTGACCAGCGCCCAGCCCCAGCTGTTGCCCGCCGCCGCCCGCGAACCCGGCGTCGCGGTGCTGGCGGACTGCGGCCGGGTCGATCCCGGCACACCCGCCGAGGCGATCGCGCGCCAAGCGGACGCACTCGTACTGATCAGCGGCACGCACGGCGAGGACCTCGCCCACACCGCGGCACGGCTGAGGGAGCTGGCCCGCTGGACGCCACGGCCCGGACTGCTGCTCACCGGCGACGGCTACCCGACCGCCGAGGTCGAGCGCGAGCTCGGCGTGCCGACCATCGGGCGCCTCCCGCACGATCCGGCGGCCGCAGCCGCCCTGACCGCCCATCGACCACCGCCCGCGCGCCGCCGCCGTAACGGCGGACTGGCCCGCCACGTCGCCGCACTCGCGCTCACCCTGGCCACATCTACCTCCGCCGTCCCATCGCCGACGGCCGCCGACACGAGCACCGCAGAAGCACCGTCCGCGGACTCCCGCGTCCGCGGCAGCGCACCCGCTCACCCTTGCCGCGCCGACCTGGCTCCCGGGCGCAACCAGTCACCGGTGGGGGAGCTGTCTGGGGGCGGTAGCCCGTCACCCTCGACCGGGACGGAGCCACGCAGGTGACCGGGAGCATGCCCTCCACGCCACCGTCCACGGCGGACGCCGCGCAGCGGCTGCGCGCGCGGCTGCGGCACGCGCTCACCACTGAGTTGCCCGCACGTATCGAGGGGGTGACCCGCCCGGGCGACGGCCCGCTGCCGCTTGCGCGGCGGCGGGAGATCGCCCGTGAAGTCCTCGCGAGCGCCCTCGCCGCGCACAGCGAGGCCGAGCTGGTCGCCGGCCGGGAACTGGCGGACTCCAGCACTGAGACGCGACTCGTCGATCAGGTGCTGGATGAGGTGTTCGGACTTGGCGGCCTGCAACCGTTGCTGGCCGATCCGACGGTGGAGACGATCGCGGTCAACCGCTACGACTGGGTGTTCGTCCAGTACTCCGACGGCCGACGCACCCAGGCCGCACCGGTGGCTGCCTCGAACGATGAACTGACCGACTTGATCCGCACCCTGGCCGCGCGGGCGTCCTCGGAGGAGCGCCGCTTCGACCGCGGGTCACCCGCTCTGAACCTGCAACTCCCCGGCGGCGAGCGACTGTTCGCGGTCCTCGGCCTGACCGCAGGCGGAGTGACAGCCTGCACCATCCGGCGGCACGGTTACCTCGCTGCCACCCTCGCCCAGCTGCGTCGCCGCGGCACCCTCGACGTCGGGTTGGAGCGGTTCCTGCGCGCGCTGGTGCGGGCGCGGAAGAACGTGCTGATCACCGGCGGCACCGGTGCCGGAAAAACCACGATGCTGCGCGCCCTCGCCGGCGAGATGGACCCGCTGGAACGGCTCGTCACGATCGAGGACGCCTTCGAACTGGGACTCGGGCTGGATCCGCAGCGGCACGCCGACGTCACCGCGCTGCAGGCCCGCGAACCAAACGTGGAGGGCGAGGGCGCCATCGATCAGGCCGAGCTGGTTCGCTGGGGCCTGCGGATGAGCCCGGACCGGGTGATCGTCGGCGAGATCCGCGGGCCCGAGGTCATTCCGATGTGCAACGCGATGTCCCAGGGCAATGACGGCTCCATGGCCACTCTGCACGCCTCCAGCTCGAAGATCGCGTTCACCCGGCTCGCCTCCTACGCCGCACAGGGCCCGGAACGGCTGCCGCTGGACGCCACCGCGCTGCTCGTGGCGAGCGCGGTGCATTTCGTCGTGCACCTGGACCGCGCGGCAGACCGCACGACGCGGGTGATCGCCTCGGTCCGCGAGGTGGTCGACGCCGAGGCCGGGGCGGTGATCTCCAACGAGGTTTACCGCCGTGGCCCGGACCGCCGCGCGGTGCCCGTGGCCGGGGCGTTGCGCAGGGACACCCTCGACGACTTGGTCGCGGCCGGTTTCGACCCTGAGTTGCTGGCGCGGCCGGAGGGGTGGTGGACGCCATGAGCATCGACACCACCACGGCCGTCGCCGCCGCGCCGGGGCTGGGAATCGCCGTGGGCGTGCTGCTGATCGTCACCGCCTGGTCCCGAGCCACGGCAGGATCGACCGTGTCGCGTGGTGCCGGGCTGGTTCGTGCTCTGCGGCGCGTCGCCGGCGATCGGCGTGCAGTGGCGCGCCTGACGATGGTGGTCGCCGTCGGCGCGGGGGCCGGGGCGGTGACCGGGTGGGTGGCCGGCGCGGTGCTGGCCGCCGCGGCGGTGTGGTTCCTGCCCCGACTGGTCGGTCCGGACCGCGCACACGCGCGCCGGGTCGCCCGGATCGAGGCGATCGCGTCCTGGACGGAGATGCTGCGCGACGTGCTCTCGGCGGCGGCCGGGCTCGAACAAGCCGTCCTCACCACCGCCCCGCTCGCACCCGCGGCGATCCGCGGCGAGGTCACCGCGCTCACGGCGCGGCTGGAAAGCGGGCAGCGCCTGGCGCCGGCACTGCGCGCGTTGTCGCGCGAGCTGGACGATCCGACCGCGGACCTCGTCCTCGCGGCGCTGGTCCTTGCCGCGGAGCATCAGGCCCGGCAGCTCGGCGACTTGCTCGGCTCGCTGGCGATCACCGCTCGTGGGCAGGCGGCGATGCGGATGCGGGTGGAGGCAGGGCGGGCGCGGACGCGCACGTCGGTGCGGGTCATCGTCGCCACCACCGTGGCGTTCGCCGCCGGGGTCGTGGTGTTCAACCGCGCCTACCTCGACGTCTACAACACCGCCGCCGGCCAAGCCGTCCTTCTGGTGATCGGTGGTCTGTTCGCCGGCGGATTCGCCTGGCTCGCCCGGATCGCGGCAGGCGAGGGTCACGTGAAGGTCCTGGTGTTGGACTCTGCGGGGCCGCCCGGCGCACGTGACGGTGGCGAGACCGTCGCCGGAGGAGGCGGGCGCTCATGATTCCCGCTCTCGTCCTCGGCGCCGGTATCGGCGTCGGGTTGTGGCTGCTGGCGACCTGGGTCTGGCCGCATCGCCCGGCGTTGAGTGACCGGCTCACTCAGATCAGCGCGCGACCCTCGGCCGCGCCGATCGTGGACGCGGACGACTCCGTCTGGGTCGCTGCGTGGGGCCGGATATTCGTGCCCGGCCTGCGGAGGCTCGGCCTGCCTGGCGCCGCGATCGAGAATGATCTGCGGATCACCGGCCGCGGCACCAACACCCACCTCGCCGCGAAAGGCCTGCTCGCCGTGGCCGGGCTGGTGGCGCCGTGGTTGCTGCAGGCCCTGTTCGCCTTGAGTGGGTTGTCGCCGGGTGTGCAGGTGCCGCTGCTGGCCGGGCTCGTGCTTGCCGTGCTGGGCTTCCTGACCCCCGATCTCGACGTCCGGGCCAAGGCGACCCGGCTGCGACGCGATTTCCGCAGCGCGCTCTCGGCGTTCCTCGACCTTGTCTGGATCACCCTCGCCGGCGGCGCTGGTGTCGAGGCCGCCCTCCACGACGCTGCCGCTGTGGGGGCGGGCCCGGCGTTCGGCAAGATCCGCCGCGCCTTGCGCGCCGCGCAGCTGACCCGCACCACGCCGTGGGACACGCTGCGCCGGCTCGGCGAGGAACTCGGCATCACCGAACTGGCCGAACTCGCCGCGTCGATCTCGCTGGCCGGCACCGAAGGCGCTCGGGTGCGGGCATCCCTGGCGGCGAAGGCACAAGCGCTGCGCACCCATCAGGTCACCGACGCCGAGGCCGATGCTCAATCGGCCACCGAACGGATGGCGCTGCCGGTGACCCTGCTGTTCCTCGGCTTCCTCGGGTTCATCGCCTATCCGGCGGTAATTCAAGTCCTTAATGGACTCTAGCTGGGCTTGGCCGCCCGCTGTGTCGC
Organism: Amycolatopsis sp. NPDC051371; assembly: GCF_040682155.1. NCBI lineage: Bacteria > Bacillati > Actinomycetota > Actinomycetes > Pseudonocardiales > Pseudonocardiaceae > Amycolatopsis > Amycolatopsis sp. NPDC051371. The sequence continues at coordinate 342,390 of NZ_JBFBAG010000003.1, read as the reverse complement.
GAGGAAGGTATTGCAAGACAACGGAAAGAGATGGATGTCATGTTGCACCACATGCGTAGTCTCTGGGAACTGATGCGAGCGCGCATCACCCTGTTGGGCGCTGACGCCGAGCGCGGCGAAATCACCACCACGGTCATCGTCACGGCACTGATGGCCATCGCCGCCATCGTCATCGTCGCGATCATCGTCGCCAAGCTCACGGCGAAGGCGGAATCGATCGACCTCGGGCTCGGCTGACGATGCTCGCCCGACCCATCCAAAACCACCACCACCACCGGCGCCAGTACCGGCAGCGACCACGCGACCGCGCTCGCCGGATGCGTGCACGCCTCCGGCAGGCCGTGGGCGGAGACCGCGGCGAGATCACCGTCGAACTGGTCATCGCGACCCCATTGCTGCTGCTGGCCCTGCTGGCGATCATCCAGTTCGCCGTGTGGTCGCACGCCACGCACGTCGCCCAGGCGGCCGCCTCCGAGGCACTGGCTGCTGCCCGCACTCAGTACGGCACCACCGGCACCGGGCTGGCCGTCGGTCGGCGCTTGCTCGAGGACCTCGCCGCCGGTCCGCTGCGCAACCCCGCCCTCGAGGTGTCTCGCGGCGCGGACACGGTGTCTGTGAGTGTCCGTGGCGAGGCCGCCGCGGTGCTGCCAGGCATGCACCTGCACGTGCACGCCGAAGCATCAGGCGAAGCAGAGCGATTCGTGCCGAACACAGCCTCGGCACCCTGACTTTTCCTTCCTACACAGGAGATTCGGCTCCAGGCCCGAAAGGACACCCCGATGACGTGCCACAAACCCACCAGAGCGTCCTCGCCCGTGGTCACGGGCTTGTTCCCCGACGGACCGGACTCCCTGGTCGTGAATCCCGCCATCCCCGATCGGCGATGGCGCACCGAGTATGTGCGTGCCTGGCTACCTCTCCGACTTGTCCTTACCGGACTGACCGGCACTGCCGTCGCGGGTTTCGCCGTGCTCGCGGCCCGCTCAGGCGCGGGTCCGGTAGCGGGAGACGCGCTCGGCTTCGGGATCCTCACCGCCGGTGCGAGCGTGGTGAGTGGCTGGCGCCGCGCCACCCGGGTGCTGGTCGATCATCGCCACGGCGCGGCGCTTTCGTGTCGGCTCGACCGGGTGCGCGGCGAGTTCTTCCTGCGCAGCCGTGACTTCGCCGATCTCGGCGCGCCGGCCGCCGCGGCGGTGCGGGAGCTGATCGCGGGCGTGGACGAACTGCACCGCAGCCCGGCGCGAGCCTGGTTCGACCCGGCGCTGTGTCATGAGGTGCACCGAGTGGTGTGGGAGACCTTGTCTGTGCTGGACCGCACCCGCGCGGCCCGCAGCTTGGCGACTGAACTCGCGGGCGACCCGGATGCCGAGGTCGGTGAACTGGCCGCTGCGGCGCGCGAGGCGGTCGCCGTGGTCGACGCGGGCCTGGCCGAGGTCGCGTGGCATATGCGCGGCTGCATCGCGTTGTCGCGGGCGTGGGAGACGAAACTCCGCCACGCCGAGCTGGCCGTCCGCACAGACCGCACCCTGGCCATCCTGCCCGGGGACGACCGTGTGCGGGCTATGGGACGGACGGCGGAGTCGTGGCCGCGGAACTTGCACGCCTACCTCACCGCTGCTCGAGATCTCACGGGAGCCGGAGCGTTCCCGTGGGAAAAGCCGGCATCGTCGTGGCTGCAGGTTCCTGGCAGCCATGCGGCCGGGGGAGGAGCCGCGACCCGTCGTTTCAGCTGGTTCCGCGGCAGCGAGCCCGACAAGACGAGGGCGCCGTGAGCCCGCAGACACCGAAACGCGAGATAGCGCGTCGCCGGTGGTGGCGTGGCGAGCGTGGCTCGGTGACCGTCGAGGCCGTGCTGCTAACCCCGCTGCTGGTCATGCTCCTGGTATTCCTGGCCGTCGCGGTGCACCGCGACGTCGATGCCCGGCTGCGGCTCGACGACGCCGCCCACCAAGCCGCCCGCGCCGCCACCCTGCAACGCAGCACTCCTGCCGCTGCCACCGCCGCACAGCAGACCGCCGGCGCGGCGCTCGCCCACGCCGGAGTGGTGTGCCGCGACGTGGCCACCACGATGTCGGGCACGCTGACCCCCGCCGCGACGATCACGGTCAGCGTGCGCTGCACCGTCGACCTCGGACAGGCCCTGCTCCTGGCCGTGCCTGGCGGGAAGGTCCTGGAATCGACCGCCAGCGAGGTGGTCGACGCGCACCGCTCGGCCCCCGCAGCGGAAGTGGCGCGATGACCGGCAGCGGCGCCGACGGCAGGTGGGGCGTGTGGTGGCGCGCCGAGCGGGGCCAGCTGTCGGCGTTCGTACTGGTGCTGCTGATCGGGCTCCTCGCCCTGGCCGGCCTGAGCCTGGACGGCGGCCTCGCGCTGGCGAGCAAGGTCCGCGCCGGCGGAGCGGCCGAATCCGCCGCCCGGGCCGGCGCCCAAGCCCTCGACCTCGCGGCCTACCGCGCCAGCGGCGAGGTCCGGCTCGATCCCGTCCTGGCTCGCGAGCTCGCGCAGCGGTATTTGGCGAGCATCGGCGCCACCGGCACCGTCGCGGTCGCCGCGGACACCGTGACCGTCGAGGTCACCGCCACCTACCGCACCCAACTGCTCTCGCTGGTCGGCGTCAAGGACATCCACACCCACGGGCACGCCGCCGCCCACCCGCAACTCGGGATCACCGGCATCGAGCCCTGACCCACGGGCAGCACCACGACAAGGAGACACGGCATGGTCACCTCGGAAGACGAGATCACCCGCCGCATCGAGGAACGCGATTCTGAACGCAGCGCCCACCGAGCCCAGGCAGCCATCCTCGTGGTGCAGCTGGCCAGCCGGCACTGCGAGCTGGCCGGGCAGCTCGCCGAGCTCGAACGCGACCTCGGCAGAGTCTTGACCGAGGCTGGTGACGTCATCGACGTGGCCGAACTGGCGCAGATCACCGACATCCCCGTCGCCGATCTCACCCGCTGGCTCGACCACGCAGCCAAGCCGGCCCGCAGCGGCAAGCGCTCACGGCCGCGCGTGAGGATCCGCGACGCCGCCGGTCACGGCACGGCGACAGCACTCGAACCGCGTGCCGCACGGACCTTGCCCCAGGCACCGAACGAGTCAGCCGAGCCCGCCGAAGCTGCGGCCGCAGCGGCGCGCAGCTGATGGTCGGCCGCACACCGATCGCGCGCACCGTCCGGCTGCTGGGCCTGGGCGTGCGGGGACTGCTCGCGCTCGGCCTGCTGGCTGCGCTGGTGGCAGGACTGCCCTGGGCGCTCGTCTATGGCGCCGGGTGGCCGTTGCCGAATCATCTTCCGAGCCTGGACGAGCTCGGATCGGCGCTTATCGCACCGATGTCGACAAGTCTTCTGCTCGACATTCTGGCCTGCCTGGTGTGGGTGCTGTGGCTGGTGTTCGTCCTCGACGTCGCGGCCTGTGCCCTCGAGTCCGCCCGGGGTGTCCGGTGGCCGGACCTGCGCCGGCAGGCAGGTCCGGTGCGGCGCGTCGCGGCCATGCTCGTCGGGGCCCTGCTCGTGGCGATGCTGGGCCGCACCGCCAACGCCGCACCCGCACCCCCCGCCGAGCCCGCCCGGTCTACCGGCGCCGCGCCGACGGTCGTGACGAGTCGTGTCGAGACCATGCCGGTCGCAGAAGAGCACACCGCCGACCAGCCGGCCCCAGTCCAGCCCGGTACCGAGCGGGTACGGCCGCCGGAGGACGGAGTGCACGACTCGCTGTGGCGCATCGCGCAACGCTGCCTCGGCGACGGGGACAGGTGGCTCGAGATCTGGGCACTCAACCAGGGCAGCACCCAGCCGGGCGCGCGCGTGCTGAGCAACCCGAACCTGGTTCACCCCGGCGACATACTCCGCATCCCCACCGCCGATCCTGTCGCCGGTTCCCCCGTCTCACCACCGCAGGCGTCAGACGCTGTCCCCGCCAGCCCGGCAACCGCGACCGAACCGCCACCCTCGGCGCCGAGCACGATCACGCCACTACCTGCAGACCCGGCACCCTCCCATGTGGACGCCGGTACAGACACGGCAATTGACCACCCCGCCGGCGGTGCGGTGAGCTGGGGCAGTGGTGAGGTGTTCGCGAGCCTGAGCCTCGCCGCCGTGGTCAGCGCCCTGGTCCTGCTCGTGCGGCGCCGCCGCCAGGCGCGTTACCGGCCCGGCGGCCGATGCGACGGGGATGTGGCGGCCGCGCCCGTGGTGTATCAACTGCGACTGGCGCACCTGCGCGCCCAGCACCACGACGAAGACACCGCACTGGACATCGAAGGCGAGCCCGACGACGCCGGCGGTACCGAAGCCGACGTCCCCGTCACCCGGCAGCACCGTCGTGAACCCGTTCACCGGAGTAACGAGGGCCAGCTGCAGCTGCTTCTCACTCGCAGCCATCGCGTGGTCGCCGCCGCGCCCACCGGTACCGACAGCGGACCGGCGACACCACCGCGGGCGGTCGACATCGCCCTGCGCACACGTGCACCGCGCACCGACGCCAGGACCACCGACACCGCAGCGGGCGAGGCCACCCACGTCGCCCTCGACCTGGCTCGCGTGCACGGCCTCGGCCTGGTCGGGCCCGGCGGCTACGCCGCGGCCCGCGCCCTGCTGCTCACCATCCTCACCACCGCACGCGAAGACGCACCAGCACCGAGAGTGCTTGTCCCCGCCGAAGACCTCGTCCGCCTGCTCGGCGCGCCGAGGCCCGGGACGGACTTGCCCGACGCGCTCAGTGTCGTCGTCGACCTGGACGCCGCCGTGGCCGTGCTCGAAGCCCCGGAATCGTCCCGGCCCGCCGTCCTGATCGCGACATCGCCCCGCGACCCGGAGCGGCAGGCGCGACTGCAGCACCTGCTCGACAACGGCGCCCAGCGCGGCGTCACGGCGCTGCTGCTCGGTCAATGGCGGCCTGGAGTGACCGCCTACATCACCGCCGGCGGGACGATCTCCGCGACCGACCCCGAGCTCGGCGAACCCCTGCGTGGCACCCGCAGCTTCACCCTGCCCGAAACTGCCACCCGTGACCTGCTGACCTTCCTGTACACCGCGCAGGACCACGACGGCCCCGTCGACGCGAACTCGGCCGCGTCAGATGCCGGTGCAACAGCCCCTGATCGACTGGAGATCACCTCCGACCGGTCCGTGCCGGAACCGGCTTTCACCGCGGCCGCTGCACCCGCCCGCGAGCCGCGCACACTGCCGGCCACGCAGGCCGCGGACGCGGCGAGACCCACACCGCTGACGCTGGCGGTGTTCGGCGCTCCGGCTCTGCACTGGCGCCGTGACCCGGCCCGGCCCGACATCGACACGCGCGACCTGTCGGGAAAGCTGAGCAGCCGACCGGTCGAACTGCTGGTGTTCCTCGCCGTCCATCCCGACGGAGTGTTCCGGGACGGGATCGTCGACGCGCTCTGGCCAGATCAGCCGCCCCGCAACCCCGCCAGCGTCCTGCGCACCGTCGTCTCCCGGATCCGCCACACGATCGACACTGCCACCCGCGGCGCCGTCGGTGCCCTGATCCTGGCCGAGCACGGTCACTACCGGCTCGACCCAGCCGTCGTGGAGGTAGACTACTGGGGCTTCGCCGACGCCGTCACCGCGCGCCGTAGCGCCACCACCCCCGAGCGGCGCACTAGCGCCTACGCGGCCATCGTGGCGCACTACGGCGGACCACTGGCCGAGGGCCTGGACGCCGAATGGCTCGTCGCCGCCCGGGAATCCACACGGCGCGACGCGCTCGAAGCTGTGGCCGCGCTCGCCCGCGCCCGCGTCGAGGACGACCCGGACTACACCCTGGATCTCCTCGAAACCGCGCGCAGCTTCGACCCACACAACGAACTGCTCTACCGCGACATCATGCGCATGCAACACGCCCTGGGCCGGCACGGCGAAATCTCCCGCACACTCACGCTCTTGCGGACCCGCTTGGCCGAAATCGACCTCACACCCACCGCGGACACCGGCGACCTCGCCCGCCGGCTACGCGAACGCGAGACCGGGATACCGCTCGGCGATTTCTCCCGAGCCACGGCGCCATGAATGACCACCCCGACGGCTCTCGAATACACCTCGGCGACGTGGCCTTCGAGGCATGGCTCCGGCGGGCCAAAGGTATTTGAGCGAAACAGTGAAATACCTCGATATCATGCCACGACATCTGCCCGTGCCGATGCTAGCGTCGACTACGACAGCACAATCGTCGACGCCGGAGAAAAAGAACCCCGTGCGCACGGACCCCTATTTCCTTGCAATGTCGTCACCGTCGCGCATCGAGCGTCGAGCGCGACCGCCGCGCGCCACGACGACCGCCCGGTCCAGCGCGCGCGACCATGGCTCCGACTGTGACGCCAGTGCCTCGAGCGCCGATGACGACACGCATCAGCGGTCACCCGCCGCCACCGGCCCGTGTGGGATTGATGCGGAGGGTGACCGCCAACCGGGGTGCCGCCGCCCCCGCCAATCAGCCTCGTTCTCCGGTATCCGCCTAAGCCGGATCCCCCTGTCTCAGCCGTTCTCGCAGCTCACGACCACCGCACGGGGATCCGCCAGTATCCCAGACTCGCTTGACACCAAGCAGGTAAGCACATCAGGCCCGGCGCCGGCGTCACGTCGTTTCGTCATCGCTTCCGTCCCGCTCGCCATTGCCCCCTGGTCACCTCTCGCACCTCTCGCCTCCCGTTCCTATTTTCTCACAGAAGCTCATTCATTCACGGCCTTATTTGCGGCCGGCGTCGACAGTCTTGAATTCAACGGAAATCGCCTGACCTGCACAAACGCGACGGGAATCCCATTTCCCACGAGAAAATACCCTGAAATTGACCCTGAAAACTATTGCGCGGGCATCCTGGATCGAGTTACGTTTGTTGTGTCACCGGGAAACCGGAAACCGCAAACAATCACCCGGGCGCGAACCGTCAACCCGGGAAGTCGAAATCCGGCAATTCGCGATGGGGGACCGCTATGTCCCGCAGCTGCCGTGAAAGGAACCACCGATGACCACGCCATCAACCACTCTCGTCACGGGCGCCACGCGCACCGCACCGGACGCGGCACCCCGGGTCCGCAACGGCGAGCCCCGCCGCATTGTCGACGAACACCCGGTCGAGACCGTGGTCCGGGTCATCCCGCTGATCAGGGCGCGGCTGTTCATGCCGGACGACGTCGCCCCCGACGAAGGCCGTGTGCTGGCCGACCTGCCCGCCCTGCCCCCGGTCGGCACCCGGATCCTGCACGACGGGTTCGAGTACGTCGTGGCCGAAGTCCTGCAGGAAACCGGCAACGTCTGGGTGTCGATCTATCTCGATGACGTCTGAGACCGTCGCAACGTCGCCGCGAACGTGGCGGGTCGCCGCCGCACCAAGGGACAGCCCAGGTGAACCGTCACCCGGCAACCCGGAAGCCAGCAACTCACGAATGGGACCGCTATGCGTCACGAGCAACGCACGCCGCCAGTCGGTAGGACAACGGCCACGACCGTGTCCGTTGCCGAAGCCGCCGAGATCGGCGGGTTCAACGGGTGGGCCGCCGCCGAGATCGCGGCACGCTACACCGACGTCACAGCAGCGATGGGTGAACCGCCCGCGATCCCGCTGCGCTACCACACCGCGCCCACCCTCACCGCCGCCTACGCCGCCGCCTTCCACCGGGAATTCGCTGCCTGTGTCGCCGACCAGGGCCTGCGCTGAGCCGCCACCCCTTCCCGCCTGCACACCGTGCCCGTCTGTTTCTGTGAAAGGAACCCGACACCATGACCACGCCAGCCACTACTGCGGTCACGGGCAGCGCACCCGCCGCCCCGGGCGCGGGCAACCGACTGCCGGGCGGCGAACTCCGCCGCAGGGTCGCCGAACAGCTCGCCCACGACCCCGCCGCCGCACTCACCCCCGGAACCATCGCCAGCAAGCTCGGCGGGAAGTCGTCCGGAGCGGTCGGTAACGCACTGGCGACGTTGGAAGCACGCGGGGAAGCGGACAAGGTCGGCACCAACCCGCTCACCTACCGCGCGACCGACAAAACCGCCGACGCCGCGCGAAAGGCCACAGTCACCCCGCGCGGCACCCCACCCACCGCCGCCCCCGCACCACCGCCGCCCACCACAGCGCCCATCCCGCCCGCGCTGGTGACCGGACCGGTACGGCGCCCGAACGGGCAGCTGTACCACCCCCGCAAACTGTCCGACCTGTCCGACGTGACCGCACTTCGACGGTTGCGGGACGCGGGTGTGCCCGCGCTCATGTACGGGCCACCCGGGACCGGGAAAACGTCGGTGGTGGAGGCCGCCTTCGACGACCTCGTCACCATTCAAGGCGACAGCGACACCGTGACCGACGACTTCGTGGGCTCCTACACCCAAACCCCGGACGGCCTCTACGAATTCGCCTACGGGCCGCTGGTGACCGCGATGCGCGAAGGTCGCGCGCTGTTCGTCGACGACGCGACCCTGATCCCGCCGACCGTGCTCGCGGTGTTGTACCCCGCGATGGACGGACGCCGCCAAATCATCATCAAGACCCACAAGAACGAGGTGGTCGACGCCGTGCCCGGGTTCTACGTCGTGGCCGGACACAACCCCGGAGTCCACGGCGCGGTGCTGACCGACGCGCTCTCCTCCCGGTTTTCCGCGCAGATCCAGGTGTCCACCGACTACGACCTCGCCACCAAGCTCAAGATTAACGAGAAGGCGGTGCGGGTCGCGAAGAATCTCGCCGCACGGCAGGCAAAGGGCGAGATCGGGTGGGCGCCGCAGTTGCGTGAGCTGATCGCGTTCAACCGGATCGCCGACGCGCTGGGCACCACCGCCGCCGCCGGAAACCTGATCGGCATCGCCCCCGAAGAAGACCGGGACGTGGTCGCCGACGCGGTGCGCAACACCTTCGGTGCCAACGTCGCCCCGCTGTCGCTGGGCGCGCAGTTCTAACCCGCACCACCGCCGCCGACCCGCGCGCACCGTCGCCGAAAGGACCCACACCCGTGACCGCCCACGTAGCCGCCGCCACGTCCACACCGACCGCCGTGTTTCCCGCCGCCCCCGGGTGGCTGACCCTGTCCGCCGCGTTCGGCGACGAGGTCCCCACCATCGCCGACCGCGACGACCTCGTGGTCACCGTCGCCCCGGGGGCCGGACACGGCGCGCCGGCCTGCTTCTTCCCCGACCTCGCCACCATCGAGGTTGACGGCACCTACCTGGACACCGGGGTCGACCCCGCCACGGTCGAACCCCACCGCGTCGGGGACCGCAAGCGCTACCGGACCATCTGGGGACTGCTGACCCACGAGGCTGGCCACGCCCACTTCTCCCGCTGGCGGGCCCCCGCTGGCGCGCCCCCGGGCGCGGCGGCCGCCGCCGATGCGCTGGAAGAGTCCCGGATGGAGGCCCGTCAGGTTCAGCACCGCCCGGGGGACCGGTACTGGCTGCGCGCCAGCGCCACCAACCTGATCCTCGCCGACACCCAGGCACACGACCCCGCCGCCGCGCCCCAGATGACCGCCCAGGACGCCGCCCGCAGCGCCGCGCTGCTGCTGGCGCGGGTGGACGCGGGGATCCTGACCCGCCGCGAAGTCGCCACCGTCGACCGAGTGGTGCGCGACATCCTCGGGACCGACACCCTCACGACACTGCGCCGCATCTGGCGCGCCGCGCATCGCACCGCCGACGACGACGCCACGCGCATGATCGAACTGGGGCGCCGCTGGTGCGACGCGATCGGCACCGACGCGAACCAGCCGCCCGACACCCCCGACCCGAACGCTACCGCCCACGGGACCGGGAACGGCACGCCGTCGCCGCTGGCGGGCGCGATCACCAGCGCCGCCGCCGCCATCGCTCGCGCGGTCGCCGCGACCGTCGCCCCCACCGACCCCGTCACGCAAGCCATCGACGCCCGCGCCGCCGACGACACGGCACGCCAGCAAGCGCAGGACGCGGCGAACGCGGTGTTCGGCGGCACCGGAACCGGATTCGACGCGACCGCCCGCCACATCACGGGCACTCGTGCGCCGAGCGCGACAGAACAGACCGCCTCGCGGCACCTCGCCCGCGCGCTGACCACCGCCGGACACCGGGAACGCACCGCCACGAAAACCCGTTCGACGGTGCCGCCGGGACGGTTGCGGATGCGGGGCGCGATGACCGCCGACGCGCAACGCTCGGCGGGCGCGATCCCCACCGCCGAACCGTTCACCCGCACCACCCGCAGTGTGGTGCCCGCCCCGCCGTTGCGGCTGGGAATCATCTGCGACGTCACCGCCTCCATGAGTGCCCTCACCGACCCCGTGGCCTCGGCGGCCTGGATCCTCGCCCACGCCGCCCACCACACCGCCGTACCCGCCACCACGGCCACCGTGGTTTTCGGCGCAGGCATCGTCACCCCGATCACCCGCCCCGGGGCCACCCCCGCCAAGGTGACCACATTCGGCACCCGCTACGGCGGGCACGCCATCGACACCGCGATCAGCGCCCTCGACGGTGCCCTCGACCTGTCCCGCCCCACCGCCGCGCGGCTGCTAGTGATCATCTCCGACGGCAACTTCGAACTCGAAACCCGGCAGCCGGGCCAGAAGATGCTCGACCGGCTGCGCGAGAGCGGGTGCGCGGTGTTGTGGCTGGCCCCCGACAAGCCCGGCACCGACCCGATGAACGGCGCCACCGTGCACACCCTGACCGACCCGACCACCACCGCCCGCGCCATCGGGCAGGCCGCCACCGCCGCCCTGCGCGCCACCCGCTGACCCCCACGGGTCCCGGGGGGCGTCGCTCCCGGGACCCGCTGACCCGACCACGGAAGCAAAGCCATGAACACGACACCCGCCACCACCGACCAGACCGTCCCGCCGGACGCGGTGACCATTGTTCCCGCCGCACCGGGCCCGGTGCCCCTGCGCAACCCCGAGGGCATGTGGGCCTTCGTCATCACGACGGTGGGGCTCACCGCTCCCGGGGCCGGAGGCCGCCCGACCGACCCTGATCCCGACCCCGCACGCACCGACATCGCCTCGCTGTTCGCCGGGGCATGGCTGCCCGCACCACCGCCAGCGACCCTGAACCGGGGTGACGTCGTGGTGCGGTTGGCCTCGCCGGCGGACCTCGACCGCACCCGAGTCGACGTCGAGGTCCTCGCCGCCCACGAGGACGAGTGGCGCAGCGTGCGGATCCCGCCCGCGCTGGACACGCGCTGGCCACATCACGTGGCGACCACGGTGCTGTCCTGGATGCGTGCCCTCGCCGACGAGGCCGCCCGGACGGTGACGCGGCAGGCCTTCACCACAACCCTCGGGACCGGTAGCGCGCACCTCGGGCCCCGCCCGGACGCGCCGGACGCACTCGCAACACTGATCGACGCCGGACTCCTCGCGGTCGGCGACCGCCTGAGGTGGAACGGGAACACCGCCACCGTCTGCCACGGCGGGGCACTGGCCCACGGCACCGAACCCCACGAGCTCTGTACCTCCGCCGTCTCCACGCTGGCCACCAACCTCGCGACCCCGGTCACGGTCAACGGCAGGCACCTATGGCGCCACCCGCGCGAGGGCCGCACTCTCGCCCAGCTGCGCGCCGGACTGGCCAGCAACCGACACCCGCACTGAGCCCCCGGAATCCATCACGACCGGAGAACATCCGACATTCCCCAGGACGGTCACACCATGCGCGAACCTCAGCTTGACCCATACCCCGGTACACCGACGGTGACCGACGCGCAGGCGTCGCGGTGTGGCGACGTCGTCGACCCTGCCACCGGGCTTCCGCGCACGCTGGAGGACAAATGTCCGACCTGCATCTTCCGGCCCGGCAACCTGATGCACCTCACTGAGGGCGCACGAGAGGACATGGTCCGGGCCGCGCTCGAGAGGGGCAGCTGGATCGTCTGCCACACCACCCTGCCTGATGCCGGGATCCCGATCGGGCAGCAGGCGATCTGCCGAGGCTTCTGGGACGTGCACGCCCGCGACTCACTCGGCTGCCGCCTCGCCGTCGCGTTCGACGGCCCCGTGCTCGTCCCGCTTCCCGCCGTACCCGACCAACCGCACGCCTGAAGACCACCCCACTCACCACGACACGAAAGGGACCGCCCACCATGACCCCCACGGCCGTTACCGCGCTGGCCGACCGGGCCATCACCATGGCCCGCCGCTACTGCGCGGCCGCGCCGCGCGAATTCGCCGAGCGCTACGTCGTCACGTCGCGATGGTCGCGTCGCGCGGCGTCCGCCGCCTCCCTCGCCGCCGCACTCGGGATTCCCGTCGACGCGGTGCTCGTGCGCGACGACCCGCAGCGCCGCTACGGCATCGACACCAGTGTCACCCCGGGCGACCTGTTCGAGGTCACCAGCGACGGCGGGCACCGCTGGCAGTTCATCTCCGACCTGACCGGGTCCAGCCCGGTATGGGGCTGGTTGTTGCTCGGTGAGTGCCCGTACTGCGAGGCGCCGCGAGTGCCCGTCGCGCGAGTCGCCGGCCTCGCCGACCTCGGAGCTCATCTCGACCCCGACGGCGAGCACCTCGGCGACGAGGGCGCACCCGCAGAATTCCACGGCGACCCCGGTCATCGCCGGGACTGCGTCGCCGCACCTCGCCCGCCCGACGTGGAGGCCAGGTGAGCTTCCCCTCCGTACGGAGTTCCATCCCGGGACACCACGGTCGCCGTCATCGACGAACCCGCTGCTATCGCCGAGAACGCCGCCGCCCCTCGGCAACCTCCCGACCTTCGGGTGACCCGATCCCATCGTTCCGATACGAGGAGGCAAACCCCATGCAGGACAGAAAGAAACGTCTGATGTGGACCGTGCTGGCCGTTCTGCTACCCGGACCGTGGACCCCGGTGATTGTGCTGGCCTACCTGCTCGGACGCGCCGTCGACGAGGACCACGATTCCGGCCAGCACCGTGCGGTAGCGCCGAACTGCCCACCTGACCCCTACGCGTGCATACCCGCCCCCGTATCAGCCCTGACTACCGGAAACCCCTACGCGCCGCCACAACCGAGCAGGAGCCGATGATGTCGACCAAGACCGACTTCTACCTCCGGCGCGGCATCAGCGCCGAGTGGCTCGGCTCGGTAGCCCGCGACGCCCACCCGGAGGACCTGCTCGCCGTCCCGCCGGGGCGACTGGCGTTGACCACCACCGACGAGACCACCTACCGCGACGCCGTCAACGACCTGATCACCGTCTGGGCCTGCGAGGACCTGGGCGAGGCCTACCCACGCCGAGGCGGCTGGCCGTGGCCGTGGGCCACCAGCCACCACACGGACTGGATCGTCGCGTTCGACCGGGGCGAGAACGCGGTGTTCCTCACCGTGGGCGGCGGCGTGGCGTGGCACCGGATCAACCCACGCTGCCCGTGCGTGCCCGAGGGCGAGGACCCGCTCGGGCCGCCCGACATCCACGCGTGGCTGGCCGACCCGGCCGCTCCGCCGTCGGTGCCGATGCCGCTGATGCGCGACCCGGCCACCGGACTCCCTACTTCCGCTGGAGCACCGCTATGAGTTGCGCGACTACCCACGACTTCTACCTCGGACGCGGCCCGGACGCCGACTGGGTCGCCTCGATCGACCTCAACCACTGCGCCTGCGCGAGCCTCGCCGTCATCGAGCGAGCGGGCGCCGCGGAGGAGTTCCGCCGGCGAGTCGAGCGTCTCTGCGACACGATCCACCGAGACGAGTCGGGTTACGCCACCAGCCCACCGTCGGCGAGTTGGCCGTGGCTGTGGCCGACCAGCCATGGCACCGACCGCACCTATGCCTTCGACGAGGGCGCCGTCTGGACCTGCCAGCGCGGACAGCGGTGCTCGGCCCGCGCAGGTGCGTACGTCCCGCCCGGACCGGACGAGCCTGTGGTGGTGTTCCCGCCCGGTCGTGACACCTGTGGCTATACCGGGATCGACGCCGCCGACACCACCAGCCGCCGCTACGGGCCGCTGCTGGGCCGAACCCACTGCGACGGGATCGAGGACCTGGGTATGCGGATTCTGGCCGACCTCACCCTGCCGCCGGGCCCGGGAACGCCACCCGAGCTCGCCGCGCTCCAGCGGCGGTTGGCGCCGGATCTGCGGTACGCCGTCACCGCTGACTCCTCGGTGGTGGAGCTGGAGATCGAGGTCCTCGGCTACCGCGACAGCGACCCCGCCGCCGACCTCGCCCGCGACGCCCTGGCCAGCCTGCCTGCCCTCTACGGGTGGACCGACCCCGACGGCGGCCCGCCGCGCTTCGGCGTGCGCGTGCTCATCACCGCCGCCGACCGCCACACCAGCCATCCCGTGCTGGCCGACCGCCACACCAAGGCGGCCCTGACCGTCCGCTGACCCCAGACCATCACTGGCACATCAACCGACCACGGAGGACACCATGACCCACTACGGCCCACGACATGCACCGACCACCGCCGAGGCTGGTGCGACAGCGGACCCGCGCAGCGCGGCCGAGCACTATCGCACCGCCGAGACACTGTTCGCCCGCGCCCGCGAGATGCACTCGGACCTCAGCGGCCGCGCTGTCGCTCAGGACGAGTACCGGCGATGCCTGGACTGGGCCGGAATACATCTGCGTTTCGCCGAGGTCCTCCTCGCCGGCGGCGAGCTCGTCGCCACCCACCTCCGACTCACAGCCGACAATGTCCGGCTCCTCAACGTCCACATCGGATCCGAAGCCCACCAGTGGAACGACCTGATCGCAGCACTGCACGCGACGACGAGGGCCACGTCGTGACACCGCACCGCACGCCACCGGAGCCGCACTGTCCGAGCTGCGACGTCGGCATCGGCCAGGCTCATCGCCAGCCCTGTGACGTGGCGCGCTGTCTGGCTACCGGGCTGCAGCGCCAACCCTTGTGCCGCTGTCCCCGCGACGTCTGGACCGGACGGTGGCCCGGGGAAGCCGAGTGCGAAGAGTTCGGCTGGATGCTCGGCCCCGGAATGCCCGACCTCAACCGCCTGCTGGCCACCGCCACGTGGAACCCGCACACGCACCGCTGGACCCGCCCGGACACGCCACGACCTGACTGCTGAAGGAGAACACGACGATGAGCACACTCAGCACCACACAGGATTCGTCCGCGGCCGGCGACCTCGCGGTCGGTGAGTACTGGATCGAGCTGGTGCCTGCCGTTCGGGGTGAGCCGCACCAGGTCAGCTTTCCCGCGGTGATCGAGCCTTACCGCCACCACGGCCTGTGGGTCCGGCCCCGGCTGCGCCGCGAGGTCGCCGAAGCGATGTGCCGGTGGCTCAACCTGGTGTACCCGGTCGACCCGGACTGGTATCCGCTGGCCCGCCTCGAGGGCGACCTGCTGGTGGTCTTCACCGGGGACGCCGCTCACCACCGTCACGAGATCGGCCCCGACATCGACGGCCGCTACCCACTGGGGGAACTGGGCCGCTGGTTCCTGTCCGGCCCGCCGCGTACCCCCGACCGCGACGCCGATTGGCCTGCGGCGCCGCGCGCCCTTCGCTACCGCCGGGACCCGGGCGAGGCCCTGGTCACCTGCGACCCGGGCACGCCTGCCCGCAGCGCGTTCCCCGCCCGCATCGAGACCCGCGAGGGCACTGCGGGGCGCGTCGCGATGTTCCGGCTCGAGATCGCCGAAGCCGTGGCCGACTACTGCATCCGCGCGAACCAGGAGTTCCCCGACGACTATCCGCTTGCGTACTTCGACGGCGACACCCTCGTTCACGTGCACCAGCACCGCCGCACTTGCGACGGTTACCTGCCCTGGCGCATCGAGGCCATGCCGGACGGCACGTACCGCATCGACGGCGACGAGTGGTCTTTCCGTCCAGTGCACCGAAAATCCGAGGGAATGCCGCACGCCTTCCGGTAACTCCAGGCCGAGGGGTGAGAAGCGGACATGACCGCATCTCGTTGTGTCGACGAACGGAGGGGGGTTCGCCGGCACACCCGCTGTTTTGGCGGGCGGGACGCCTCATCGCCCTCGACCCCGACATCCACACCGCGGTGTCTGCGGATCACCGTCCCAGGTAGGTCGCGACGTCGGTGTCAAGCCACGCGACCACGGAATCGATGTGCTGGCGTCGCAGCCCGCGTCCGGACTCGATGGGAACGATCAGGGTGGGGATGGCGTCGTCGTGGCGTCGCTCCTCGGCCCACCCGTGCTCTTTGCCGCCCAGTTGGTCGTCCAACCAGGCCAGTGGCCGGTCGAGCACCCACCGGCGGATCGGTGCGACCTTGGGAGACCAGCCGAACGCGGGTCCGTGGTTGGGCACCTCGATAACGGGCATCGGCGGCAGGCCGAGATGTGGCGCAATCCAGTCGGCGGCGCAGACGCCCCAGCTCGTCGCCCACGCCAGCTCGGCTCCACGGTCGAGCAGCTCGCCCAACCACGTGCCATGCTCGGGGTTCAGCCACACGGTACCCGCCCTCGGAAGGCCATCGGGGCCGAGTGCGTCAAACTCATACGGTCGGTAGCCCAGTTCGGTAAGCGCCCGATCACCGCCAGCCAGGGCAGGATCAGCAGCCAGCACACCGTCAACATCGACCGCCACGACCGCGCCGCGCATGTCCGCTCCTTCGGCTCACAGATGTCCAACCGGAATGGAACCCGTGCATAGTGTCCCATTCGAACCCGACCCGGTGTATCGCGTAGCCGTTCGATGTACTCGGGGCCGTCAGATGCCGAATTCGACTTTTCTTTGCCCCTGTCGCTCTCTGCTGTGATAGCTCGGGGCTGATTGTTGAAACTCGTCGATCGTGTGTGAGGGCCGCAGCCAACAGGATTGCCAGCTGCGGCCCCATGCGAATGTCGGGTAGCGTGGTGCGGCTACCCGGCGGCTCCGGTGATCGGCGGCACGTCGACCTTGTCCGGATTGATCGCGAACCTCTTCGGTGCCTCGCAGGTCTTGATCGCGTAGCCGTCGGCGACCATCTTCTCCAGGGCGTTGTTGACCGCGCCACCCGAGCGTCCGAGGTTCCTGCCGATTTTGGCGGGCCCGAAGCTGTCGCTTGCGTGCTCGGTCAGGTACTCCTCCACCAGGGCCCGTAACCCGCCCTTGGGCAGCCGATCCTTCTCCGCAGGAGCGGTGTCGGCGGTTGCCGCGCCCGGAGGGGCCGTTTCCGCAGACCGGGTGCTCCCGGTCTCGGACTGTTCGGTCACCAGGGAGACCGGAACGGAGTCGGACGGCGGGCTGGTGGTGTCCGAGGCGACCGTACCGTTTCCGGTGTTCTTGCCGTCGCTGGTCTGCTTGCCGTCGGCGTCTGTGTCCGATGGTAGTGCCTTTGCGGTGGTAACTTCGGTCGAAGGACCGTCGCCCGTATCGGCCTTCGTCTCAGTCCCGTCTTCTTTGGCATTCGTTGTGTCGGTGTCGCTAGCGTGGTTGCCGCTTGCCGTCGCCGTCGCGTCTGTCGGCGTGTCGTCGGCGTCCGGCGCGACGGTGGTGCTGTCGGACTGCGCTAGCGTCCAGGTGTCGGGGATGCGGGGTCCGGCGCCTGCGGTGCGGAGTGCGGTGCCGTCGCGGCCCCAACGGGCCAGGATCTTCGCTGCGGTCGAACGGCCGACCCCGGCCGCCATCGCCAGCGCGGCGGTGGTGGAGCCGGGGTTGTCGGCCAGCGCCGCGCGCATTTTGTCTTCGGTAGTTACCGCGGTCTGCTGGATTACCGCCTGTAGGTGTCGATCGCCGTTGATGGCATCGGTGGCAGCAATGTGGTTCTTGCCGTTCGTGGGGGACATGACGAACTCCATGTGCCTGTCGTGGAATGGGTGGTCATGCCCCGGCCGGGGCGTTGGCCCGCCGGTGCGCATCCGGTCGTTCGGGCTACATGTCTATGAACGCTCCGTCTCTGCCTCCGTGTCAAGTGGTTCGTCGATCGACACCGTCTCCTGTGGACGGTGGTAGCGCACCGATCGAGGAGAATCGGAGGTATTTCAGCGATCACGACAGTGATCGCATGCATCGACATACGAGCGGAGCGTCGCTCGTCGGGTCGATCCGTGGACGATGACACTGGACGCGTCATGCCTTCCCGTCGCGGCCGAGCCGGGGCAGCACAACGGGTAGGTCTCTGAGCGGGCGGGTTGCGGAAACATGTCCGACGGGGCTCAGCTTCTGCTGGCTGCCTCGTGTATTCATTTTTCGCGCGTTGCGGCATGCTCTGTGGATGGACGAACGGCAGAGGGATGAGACCGAGCCGGCCGGGCGGCTGATTTATTGGGTTCATTATGTCTTGGTGCCTATGGGGCAGGTGCCTCGCGAGGTGCCGTGGCATGAGGACTGCATGCGGGACGCGGTAGTTGGTGAGACGTTTCCGGGCGATCGATCTAACGTTGCTGGCGTCCGGGGCTGCTGCTGGTATCACGGCGGGGACTGGGACGCAGTCACCAAGGCAGCGGTCCGGTTGATTGCTCAAGTTAACGCGACCGGCGTCGAGGAGAACTACCGGCTTTGCCAGCAGGTACTTGACGCTGCTCGCGCAGACGGCATGTCCGGATGGCCGTTGCAGGCGCTGAAAAGCCTGGTTAAGGTGCCGATCCTGATTCGTAAGAACGCCAAGTCGCAGTCCGTCATCGACAACGGTCAGCACCGCCTACGAGCCATGCGCGACGCTGGCCTCACTGAAGTCCTCGTTGGTAAACCGCACTGGCGACGAGAGGACCTTTAAAATGTCTTACATACCCGGACATTGATCGACACGTCGATTCTCATCGACGTCGCGCAAGCGCGCGATCGTGCTCAATCAGTGAGAGGCGCAAGCAAGACTGGGAACCTGCACCACGGATCTGTGTGCGGGCCGCGTGGCGCTACGTAGTCGTCGCTCCGGTATCGGTAGTCGCCGACTTGCACGGACCGGTCGAAGGCCGGCGCGTTCACCATTTCTTCCGCCTCCGATGTAGAGGCCCACGTGCCGGATCCTCGACGGCGCGCCGTCGTAGACCAGGTCCCCTGGAAGAAGAGCCTGCCCGTCGAGGACTGGCGGCCCGCCCTGGAACTGGAGTGTGCGGTGCGGGGCAGGGAGATCTCGGCCGCGTCGTAGGCGGCCTTTGTCAAGCCCGGCAGTCGAATCCGCTATCCCCCTTCAGGGGGCCGTTGACTGGCGGAAGGTACTTACTCCGAGGGTGCCCTATTCCTTGGTGGCGTGTTCCAAGCTAGCCACCGGGCGTGGCTTATGGAGTGCGATGTCGCTGCAGGAGGTCGTGTGTCCATGCGGTGTGGCGCCGACGCAGTTCGATCGCCGTGAGGTCACCGCGACCGAGGTCGCGGTAATTCGGGACCCAGTCTTCGACGGCTTCGTGCGACCGGGCGAGCGTCCACAGGTCCCATAAGTGAGGCTCGCGGATCCAGGTCCCGCTGGCTTCCTGGTAGGCGCTGAGGAACACGTCGGCCAGGTGTTCGCTGTGGAGCAGGTAGAGGTCGAAGCGACGCCAGCCGACGTCGTAGCCGGCTGATCCGCGGGCTGCTCCTTCCCAGTCGATGACGCCGGTGAGCGTGCCGTTGTTCCATATCACGTTGCCTGACTGGTAGTCGCCATGTGCCAGCACCAGAGGTGCCGTGGTGATGGTGTTCTCCCATGCGTTGTCGACCATGTGCGCAGCCGGCCCGAAGAGCCGAGCTCGGTATCCCCGACGGTCGAAGACGGTGTCGAGGTTGGCGGCAACGTCGGTGTCTGAGGTGTGAATGTGGGCCAGTGTCTGCCCGAGCTGAACCGCCCAGGGGTGAGGTTCGTCCGGAATGATGTCAGCAGTGCCGGGAAGTCGGCTGATCAACACCCACGATTGAGTCTTTTCGTCCTCGTCACTGCGTGCGAGAAGGCGTGGTGCGATGCCGCCCAAGGTGTCGATTGCGGTGAGGGCGCGTTCCTCGTCGGCTGCCGCTGGGGTCGCCGGCGGTGAACACTCGAAGGACCATATCGCGCCGCGGAGTGGCTATCCGGATCAAGTAAGTCGCGGCGTGGGAACCGCCAGCAAGGGGCCGAACGGAATCGAGAGTTGCCGAAGGTCCGGCCAGCCTAGTTGCCGTCGCGAGTGCAGCGGGTGGTGCGGAGGGCATTGTGGTTGGTGCTTCCTGTCTTGTCGCGGCGGCGGTCCAGTATTGGCAGGGTGGAGTAGCGGTCACGTTAGTAACTGCGGACGGGTCAGTCGTCCCGTCGTAGCTGATCAGCTGGTCACGTCGTGGTCATCTGCAATGGAATCTGGTCAAGCGCGTGGAAGCGAAGACTGGTCTTATGTTGCTGCCTCTGGCGACGGTCGTGTTGCGGCGAAGTAATGCCCGATGGGGTCGATGCGGACGAGGGCGCCGGTGTAGGGGGCGTTGATCATGTGCGTGCTGGAGATCGCGATGCCGACGTGGGTGATCGTGTGCGAGCTTGCACCGAAGAACACCAGGTCACCGGGCAGTAGCGGCGTGCCGGGCGGGAGCAGTGGGCCGGCGTCGTGTTGGGTTTGCGCGGTCCGCGGGATGGTGAGTCCGGCTGCCTGGTAGGCGGCGTGGGTGAGGCCGCTGCAGTCGAATCCACCTTCGGAGTCGCCGTCGCCGCCCCAGACGTAGGGCTTGCCGAGCTGGGCTTGGGCGAAAGCGACCGCGTCCAGCGCGTGTTGGCCGGCCGGGCCGTTGCCGACCGAGGTGCTGCGGTAGTGGGCGGCTTGGGTGAGGACTTTGTCGACGTACCAGTCGGCGTGGTTGTAGGCGAAGATCGCGGCGTGCAGGTCGTGGTCGGCGTTGTTGTCGCAGAGATAGAAGCTGGCCGCGAAGATCGCGTCGTGTTTGTCCCAGGGCGACGGCGGAGCGTGCCCGCCCGGAGGGAGGGGGTGACGGGTGATGACGCTGTCGAAGGTGGGCTGCAGAAATTGCATCGGTCCGCGTGCGCCGGCGGAGTTCTCGGTGTCGGTGGCGATGCCAGGCAGGGTGCTGCGGCCGTGGTCGGACTCGATTTTGCCGATGGCGGCGAGGATGGACCAGTCGAGGCCGGGGCACTGTGTGGCGGCTTGCTGGTAGAGGGCGAGGTAGTCGGCGGGTATGTCGGCTGTCGCGGTCTGGCTGGGGGTGCTGGTGCTGCTGCCGGCGATGACGGTGATCACGCCGACCGCGGTGGCGGCCAGCAGCGTGGGGATCAGCAGGAGCGCGGCGGCCGCGCCGACGGCGATCTTGGCGGACGTGGACATGCGGGATCACTTCCAGGGTGCCGGAAAGTGCTGTATGGCTGTCGAGGAATCGGTGTGCTTTGGCGACCTTCGTCGCGTGATGGATCTCGTTTCGCCGGGCTTCACCGATAGTCGGCGCGGTCGGCGATGTAGGCGGTCCAGTCGCTTTTGGTCAGGTCGGCCCATCGTTCGGCGGTGTTGGTGTGCAGGCCGAGGACGTCGGCGAGGATCGGGAACGGGCAGGTCGCCGGTGAGGGAGACGAGGGCGGCGTTGCGGGCGGTTCCGGCGTTGATGCCCAGGTCGCGGAGCTTGTGGGTGAAGGCGACTTGGCTGGTCGGCCGGGTGTGAGACAGGGGAACAGCCAGCGACTGACCTTGTCCTTCTTGGACAGTCGGGCTGCGGTGCGTGGCGTGTCGGCGAGCTGGGTGAGCAGGTTCGCGAGCTTGGGGGTGGCAGCAGGAGCGGGTGCCGGCGGGTCCGCAGGAATGCCCGGCTTCACCGATGTCGAGTTGGTCGGTGGTGATGTGGCGGATGCGAGAGATCGGCAGGCCGAACAGCAGGAGCAGGGCTGCGGCAGCGCGGGTATCCAGGGTGATGGTGTTGTCGTTAGCCGTTGGAGAACAGCTGGGTGACGACGCGGCGACCTGGGCGCCGATGAGCAGGAGGATGACGAGGACGAGGGCGGCGGTACCGGCCCAGAGCTTTCTTTCCATGGGTGGATCGCGCTGCTTCCGTAGGCACAGAAAGAGAAGCCGAAAAGGCAAGCCCTGGGTGAGAGGGGCGGCGGTATGTGCGAGAAGGCGGCTGCTGCCTCGCTTCAGGTCGCACCGCGGGCGACGCGGTTGGGCATGGCCGGCGGCGGGATCGAGCTGGGCGGCGGCAGCCGATATGGCGAAGCCACGGCGGCCTCGCCGACCTCGTCCTCGTCGGCGAGCGACGTGGGGTCTGCAGGCGGGGCCAGGCCGGGCCAGGCGTCGGGGAGGTCGACCAGGCGGTAGCGCGGGCCGGCGCGATCGGCGCGGGCCGAGGTCAAGGGCAGCCACACCGCGCCGGCCGGGCTGGGATGCGGGACGGTCGGGTTGAGCAGGTCCGCCGCGGCGGTGGCCACCGGCACCGCGGCCGGGTTGTCGAGGTCGGTGTGAACCCGGGCCAGGGCGCTGCGGGCGCCGGCTTCGCGGCGGGTTGTGGGCAGCCACACCAGTACCGGGGTGGCGATGCCGGTGGCTTCGGCCAGCCGTGCGTAGCCGTGCAGCTTGCGGCCGACCTTGGTCAAGGATTCGGTGCCGGTGTCGAATTCCAGGAACCACTCCACCTCACGCACTGCCTTGTCTCGGCCGGCGCGCCAGCGGCCGTAGCCGTCGGGGATGGTGAGGTCGCCGAAATGCCGCGCACAGCGGGATTCCGACCACCACGTCACCAGCGTCTCCGCGGTGGCGGCGGGGGCGTAGCGGGTGCGAGCGATCAGCGAGGTGAAGAAGTCGTTGACGCCGACGGTGTGGGTGAGGCGCTGATTGTGGGCGATGCCCATGGCGCGGTCGTGCCGATAGCCGAGTTCCTTGACCTCGAGGCCGTGTTCGGCGGCGAGCACGGCCGCGCCGGCCGGGCCGAGGACGTAATGCATGGGTGCGGATCCGAGCTGCTGGAAGGGTTGGAACCGCGACACCGCGCGCCACAAGTAGAGGTCGCGCAGCCGCTGGCGGGTCGAGCGGTCGGAGGGGAACGCGGCGTCCTGGATTTGGTTGGTGGTCAGGACTCGGTGCTCGTGCAACAGTGCCAGCAGCCACTTGTCGCGGACGGTGAGGCGGGCAGCGAGCACGGCTTGGTGCTCGACCGAGCCGGCGGCGCGGGCGGTGTGGCGGCCGGGCAGGTGGCCGCGCAGGGTGTGCTGGCGGGTGGTGGTCGTGATCACGAGCGGCTCCTGTCGAGGAGTTGTGAACAGAGTGTGGATAAGTCCTGTGGGTAGCTCGAACTCAGCCCGGCGTGGAAGGGGCGGCGGGCTGTGTCCTGTTGCGCCGGGGTGGACTGTCACCCGGTGCGGTGCTCAGGGGCGGGTACGACGCGGGTCGGTCTTGGGTGGACGGGTCGGCGGCACCCGCCTGCCGCCCGGCGCAGAATGTGGCGCGGCTGCTGTGCTGATGTGAGTTGCGGTGGCGGCGTCACTGCTGTGCGCGCGGCGCCGGGCACGCAGCGCCGCCCGGATTTCCCGCGCCCGCCCGGGAATCGGGTCGGGCAGGGGAGTGGTGGTCATGGTGAACGGTTCGGTTTCGTCGCCGCCCACGACGAGCCGGGTGGCGGTGTGGTAGACGCCGAGGTGGGACAGGTCGTGTTCCGACAGCCGCGGGGCGGTGTGGCGCGCGAGTTCGCGGGCGTCCTCGGGGGAAGCGGAGAAGAAGATTTTGTTGCGGGCGTTGGTGGAGATCCCTTCCTTGAGTTCGCGGGGGAGCTGGCCGAGGTGCTGGTGGGCCAGGGTCATGCCCACCCGGAAACCGCGAGCTTCGGCGAGCATGTCCTCCATCGGGTAGGGCAGGTTGAGGAAGTTGTGGCACTCGTCGATCACCAGGGACGCGTCGGGGCGCAGGCGCTGCGGGACCCGGGCTCGGGCGGTGGTGGCCTGCCACGTGCGGGCCACGAC
This sequence comes from Amycolatopsis sp. NPDC051371, assembly GCF_040682155.1. NCBI lineage: Bacteria > Bacillati > Actinomycetota > Actinomycetes > Pseudonocardiales > Pseudonocardiaceae > Amycolatopsis > Amycolatopsis sp. NPDC051371. Next base: position 318,697 of record NZ_JBFBAG010000003.1, on the reverse strand, counting down.
GAGCGACCCGACGAGACGGGTGGTTTCCTCGCCGAGGGACCCTTTCGGGATGCGGACCAGGCAGATTCCGCCCTCGTTGAGGACGTCGGCCATGTCGACGGTGGAGCGTCCGCCGGCGATGGCGGCTTTGACGAAGGGCCGCAGCAGGAATGCGCGGAGTTTGTTCATCAGCGGGGAGATGACCTGGGAGCGGGAGCTGTCGGTGAGCTCGTCGTACCACTCCCAGAACCCGGTGAGGATCGGGTCGGTGAGACCGGCGGTGATCCGGGACCGGAACGCTTCGCTGGTCAGCAGCTTGGGCAGGTCGGCGAGCGTGGGTACGCCTTCCTGAGCGCGCAGGGTGAGGCAGGCGGCGCGCATGAGGTCGTCGGTGCGCGGGCCCCAGAACGCGGAGTAGACCCGCCGGAAGACGGAGACGAGGTTGTCGACCTCGCGGTCGGTGTCGCCGCCCTCGAGGACGTTCAGGCACGGTGGCCGGTGCAGGGAATCGGCGTCGAAGAGGACGACCCGCTCGGCCGCGGCAGCGGGGAGCCGGTTGAGGGTGTCGGTGACGAGGTCACCTTTCGGGTCGATGAGCACCAGGCCGCGGCCGGCGTCGATGTCGTCGAGGATGAGGTTGCCCAGCAGCGTCGACTTGCCCGAGCCCGTCGCGCCGATGACGTGCAGGTGATGACGGGCATCGGCCACCCGCAGACCGACCAGACGGGCGTGGCCGGAGTCGGCCTGTCCGAGGGGTTTGACGTCCGGACCGGGCGTGGCGACACCGGGTGGCGGGGCGACGGCTTTCGCGCCGGCGCGTTCGACGCCAGGGATCTCGGCGTCGACGGGCAGGTGCGCGAGTGCTGCGAGTTCTGGTACCGAGAGCAGGTCGCCGCGGTCGAGGCGCCGCGCGGCGAGGGCGTGGGCGGAGCGAGGGAGACGGGTGCGGGTGTAGTGGTTGTGGTCGGTGTAGGCGGCGAACGCGGCCGCCAGCGCGTGGGCTCGGCCGCGCGCGGCGGCGCGGGCCTGGCGGACGAACTCGTCGGCGGTGTCGGCGGGCAGGTCGGTGGCGACGGCGTAGCGCACCAGGGTCTCGTACTGGGAGCCGCGCTGTTTGATCACGATGGCCTTGTTCTGGGCGGAGTACTCCAGCGACAGCTGAGGGTCTTGGCTGATGCGCCGCGCGTCGGCGGTCCGGCCCGAGCGGGTCGCGTGCGCGCCGGGGGTGATCAGGTCGAGGATCCGGCCGCGCAGCTGGTGGGAGGTGCGGTGGTGCACGCGGCGGGCGGCGCGGCGGGCGTGGGCGACGCGGCGGCCGGTGACGGGGCGGGCGAGGATCTGCACGCAGGCGCGCTCGTCGGGGCCGAGCCCCACCGGGGCGCCGAGCAGCCCGCGGATCGGATCGGCGTCGAACCCGGTCCGGATCGGTAGGGCCTCGGATCGTGCCAGCCGGAGTTGCCCGCCGATGGTGATGCGTCGGCGCCCGGCCGGCAGGTCGGGGAACGGTGAGGTGGCGGCGGTGGTGCGGGTGTGCGAGCCGGGCCACGCCGCCTCGATGGCGCGTTCGACCAGGCTGGGCGGGATGACACCGGGGACCCAGAACTGCACGGTGACGCCGTGCTCCCCGAAGACGTACTCCAGCGCCAGATGTGGCTGTCCGGCCCACCAGCGCCGCCACGTGGGCCGTAGCAGACCGACGAGGTTGGACCAGACCGCGGCCCCGCCGGCCGGGTCGACGGTGGGTGGGGCGAGGACGGTGATCCGGCGAGCATCGGCCAGCAGCGCCCGGTGCCGGCGCGCGAGCCACCTGCGGCGGCCCATCCTCCAGCCGAGCAGGGCGAGCGCCACAGCGGGCACGACGACTGGCCCCCAGGCCAGCGCCCACTCGCGCACCGTGGCGAACACCGCGGTTGCAGCGTCTCCGGGGCCGGGCAGGTAGTCGCTTACCCAGCCTCGGGGACACAGACTGCCGGTGGGTTGTGCGGGCACGACGAACCTTCTTCCGGGTAGCAGTACGGGGTTTCCTCATGCCGGGTCGAGCTCGACCTGACCGAGGCCGTCGAACTCCGGGCTGTCGAGGTCCGCGTCGGCGGATCCGAGGTCGATGGAGGCGTCGGCGAGGCCGCCGTCGGTGGGCGCCGGGGTCTCGGTGGTGAACCGGGCGAGTTCGGCGGGGTCGGTGGTGATCAGGAAGTTCTCTGTCGGCGAGGCGAGTGACTGGAACGCCACCCGATGCGCGCCGGCGACCAGCAGCCCTTGGCCGCGGTTGGCCGAGAGCAGGAACTGCCGTTCCCCGGCGGAGAGGTCGAACGCCGCGGCGACCTCGTCGATCGCCTGCGGGGCTTGGCGCATCAGGATCTGGGTGGCGCTGTTGGCGACGATGGCCTTGCCGAGCTCGGTGCCGAGCACGTCGGGCGGATCCTGGCTGGCGAAGGTCAAGCCGCACCAGCGTTTCCGCAACGCTTTGCCCATCCGGTACAGGTAGCGGCCGCCCTCGGGTTGCTGCATGAGCAGCCACGCCTCGTCGACGACCACCAGCCGGGGCCGCCGGTGCGCTGGGTCCGACACGCGCCGCCAGACCGCGTCCAGCACCAGCAGCGTCCCGATCGCCCGCAGTTCGTCGGGCAGATCGCGCAGGGAGAACACCACCAGGTGCCCGTCGGGGGTGGTGGAGGTGGGGCCGTCGAACGGGTCGCTGAAGGCGCCGTCGACGAACGGGTGCAACCGTGCCGCGAGATCGGCCGCGATCGGGTCGCCGTGGTCGCCGGTGGCGGCGAGGACATCGCGCAGGTCCCGCAGCAGCGGAGCGGGGCGGGTCCAGGTGCGCGGGTCGGCGGTGATCCCGGCTCGGCCGTAGGCGGCGGTGATGGCGGTGTCGAGCACCGTCCGCTCGCCCGGCGTGACGGCGACGCCGAACAGGACGGTGAGGACGGTGTGCAGGAACAGGCTGCGCCGCCGCAGCGCGTCCGGTGCCGCGGTGCGGCGGCCGGTCGGGTCGGTGTGGATGGGCAGGTCGAAGGGGTTCAGCCGGACGCCGTGGGCGCCGAGGTGCAGGTAGGTGCCGCCGACCTGGGCGGCGAGGCGGGCGTACTCGTCCTCGGGGTCGATGACGAACGCCTGCACACCGGCATAGAGGCTGCGCAGGGTCTCGAGCTTGACCAGGTAGCTCTTGCCGGATCCGGAGCGGCCGAGGACGACGGAGTTGTAGTTGTCGCAGGCGAAGCGGTCCCAGTGCACCAGCCCTTGCGAGCCGACGTTGTAGCCGTAGAGCACTCCCGACGGCGTGGCGGTGGTCGGGTCGGTGCAGGGCAGGTCGGGGGAGGTGAACGGGTAGGACGCGGCGACGGCGGGGGTGTCGAAGGTTCGGGTCAGGCCGAGGGAGTCCAGGCCGAGGGGCAGAGTGGAGACCCAGCCTTGCAGGGCCCGGTAGGTGGCGGGTTTGGCGTCCAGCAGCAGCGACGCGCACAGCGACCGCAGCGCCGACACCTCCTCCGCCAAGGACTCTTCGTCGGGGGCGTGCACGGTGAGGTAGAGCCCGAAGCGGAACAGGCGGCCGTCGCCGCGGGCGATGCGGCGGGACAGGTCGGCTGCGTCGTCGGCGGCGGCGTCGAGGTCGGGGTCGTCGAGCCGGTCGTGGCGGGCGTTGTGCCGGCGGGACGATTCGAGTTTGGCGCGCTGTTTGCGCAGGCCGGTGGCGGCGGTGGCCGGGTCGATGGGCTGGATGTGCACGGAGACGTCGAGGCGGGCCGGGTAGGTCAGCAGCGGCGCGAGCCACCCGGGATACACCTCCAGCGGATAGCCGGTGATCCCGAAGGAGGCGACGAACTCGTTGCCGACCTCCAGGTGCCGGGCGCTCACCGATAGCGAGTCCGGGGTGAACGCACTCGCGGACCCGCTGCGGGTGCGGTGGCGTGTGGTGCGAGCCATGGGGCTACCTGCTCTCGATCTCGTCGTCATAGTCGAAGTCGTCGTCGTCCGGCAGCCACGGACCCGACCGTGCCGACGAAGACATGCGCGTCCCCGGCCGTGAATGCGATGCGCTTTCCTCGTCGGTCGGAGCAGTGCTTCGGACGAGAGTCTGCGGTTCCCGGCGGCGTTCGGGCGGGGACTCGGTGTCGGTGTCAGGGCCATAGAGGTCGGTGAAGGTGGTCGTGCTGGTGACGACGTCGTCGGCGGCGGCCAGCTGCGCCGAGGGCGGCAGGAAGGTGTCGGGGTTGCAGGCCGAGGCCAGCACCGCGGTGGCGGCCGCGGCGTCGAGCGGGGTCACCACGATCCCGGCCGGCGAGAACAGCTCGGTGGCCTCGTCCAGGCGGCGCACCAGCCGCTGCTCGCCCGCGTGCCGTACCCGCTCATCCACCGGTGCGGGGTCGCGGCGACGGCGCAGCAGCGTGCTGGATGCAGCCGGTTCGGGTGTGGTGCGCAGTGGCTCGCGCAGCACCAGCAGGACCTGCCGGCGCAGCAGCTCGGCCTGGGCGGACAGCTGGGCGAGGTAGTCGGCGTGATCGAGCGCGGCGGCCTCGAGCGCGGGATGCGGCAGCCCGCCGGCCCGGTCCTGTAGCTGCGCGATCTGCGGGGCGAGGTCGAGCCGTTCGGCGCGGATGAGGATCTGCACCGGGGCGTTGAGGCTGTGCAGGTAGCGGGCGAAGGAGGCGACCAAGGCTTCCTGCTCACCGGGTGTCTGGAGGGAGAAGTTCACGGTGCTGCACGCGGCGATGACCGCGAGCCCGTCGTCGCCGAGGTCGATGACTCCAGCCCTTGCCCCGGTGTCGGCCACGCCGCTGGCCGGCAATTCCAGCGGCGCCGGGGACACTGGCTCCAGGCCCGGGGAAACCGGTGGCCGCCCCCGGCGTCGGGTGCGTGGCGCCGGTTGCTGGACGGTCAGCCAGGTCGGAGCCGCACGCACTCCGTCCGGGGCGGCGACGCGGTGGCGGGGGGCCAGGCGCTGGCGAATCGCGGCGAGGACGAGCTGGTCCAGCGGGAGCCCGTCTCGCTGCCCGAGCGCCAGCACGGTGACCATGATCCCGACCGGCAGCGCGAGGACCAGAAACACCGGCAACGGCACGATCGCGCGGGTCAGCGAGTAGAGCGCGGCCAGCAGCAATCCGGCCACGCCGAGGATCGCCAGCTGTCGCGCGGTGAGCGGCCCGAGCACGCGGTCGGGCCGCTCGACGTCGGCGGGAACACGGACGGAACTCGTCATGAGCGGAGCCTCATTTCTTCTTCGGGACCGGGCCGCGGCGCGGCCGCTTCGGCAGATCGAGGGGCAGTGGCAGCTGCACTCCGGGACGCGGCGTCGGCGTGACTGTCGGCGGCGGCGTGGCGTCAGGTGCCGGTGTCGGTTTGGGTTGGCGGCGCACGCCCAGCGGCAGCGGGTACTGGCCCGAGGTGAGTGGCCGGTTGCCGGTGTAGGCGTCGCGAGGACGGCGGCGCGGGGCACGGGCGGCCCGGTTGATCTGCCCGGACGGAGTGATCAGCCCAGGCCCGCTCTGCCGAGCCGGCGACGGGGGAGGGGCGTCGGCGAGGGTGCGCCGGGCCGGTCGGGCCGGGGCCGGTCGCAGGTGGATCGGCAGCATCCCGGTTCCTGGTGCGATCAGCGCGTTCGGCAGCGTGGTGGGCGGGCGGGCATTGCGGTTGACCCGCCCGTCGGTGGTGAGGAGCCCGGGCTGGCGCACCGGCGGAGCCGGTGCGCGGTCGGCGAGGTCGTCGGCCAGCGACCGCCGACCGACGCGATCGGGATCACGGCGGGTGGTGATCGGCAGACCGAGCTGCTGACGCGGCAGCGCGTTCGGAAGGTGCTCCGGGGTCAGGGCGCGCGGGTTCGGTGCCACCCGGCGCGCGTCGCCGGCACCGCTGGTGGTGAACAGAGAGAGCTGCCCCGGGCCGGGGTGGCGGTCGGTGAGTGGTTCGACCGGTGCGAGGTCGCCCAGCCGCGGCGACCGCGGCGCGGCCGGGTGGGTGCGGCGGACCCGTATCGGGAGCATGAACTGGCCGGTGCGGGTCGAGGGCGGCTCTGTCGGCAGAGCTCCGCCTCGGCCCGTGCTGCCGCGCCCGCGACGCGCGGAGCCGCGCCCGCCGCCGAGGGCGGCGGTGGCGCCGCTGAGCAGGCCCATCGTCTTGTAGGCGATGACGCCGCGCACGACCCGCCCGATGAATGAGGGACGGCCGGAGCGCAGGGGCGCGAGGAACCAGAACGGAATCTTGATCAGGATGTAGAGCAGGGCGATGCACAGCAGCAGGTTCACCAGCGCCGAGGGTGTCGGGCCGAGGACGGTGAACCCGCCGGGGGCGAAGAAGATCTTCACCGTGACCACCAGCGTGAGCGACTGGCCGACCTGGATCGCCAGCACCCCGCCGGCGCCTTTCCACCAGAGGTAGGCGATGCCTTCGGTGTGCGGGAGCGCGTGCAGCATCAGCGCGATCGGGGCGGCGGCGACCAGCAGGATCGTCACGATCACCCGCACGGTGAACACGACCAGCAGCACCAGCAGCAACCCGACCAGCACCAAACCGAGCGCGCCGAGGAACAGGCCGCCGCCCTCCATCGAGCCTTGCACCATGGTGATCAAGCTGCGGGTCATCGCGGCCGGATCGACGCCCTCGCCCAGCACGGCGGCCGACAGGGCGTTGGCGATCTGGATGCCCTTGGTCGCCAGGAACAGCGACAGAGTCCCGGCGAGGAACCCGACGACCAGGCGGGGTGCGAGTTCTTTGACGGTGTAGCGGGCCTGCAGGGTCTGGTAGCTCATGATGATCAGCCCGGCCAGCAGCACCAGCACGCCGTAGGCGGTGAGCAGGATGTGCCACGACCCCGTCCACGCCGCGCCCAGTCCCGGGATCTGGTCCGGTTCCGGGGTGGTCAGCAAGGTTTTGCCGAGCAGGTCCAGCAGCGGGTTCAGCCCGGCGGCTACGACGGCGGCGAACATGGCGCTGGCGGCGACGACCATGCAGCCGGTGAGGTCGGTCAGCCCGCAGCTCGCGGCGTCCCCGGTCCCGTTGGGTATCGGTTGCTGGGGCGGGACGCTCGGGGCGAGGGTCGAGGGTTGCGGGATGCAGTCGGGGCCGTCGCACGGTCCCTCGAGCGAGGGGGCGCAGCCGGGCAGGATCGAGCCGGGAAAACACGAGGGGGCGGGGCCCGGCAGGGTGGTCTCAGGTGGCAGCGGCGTGGCCGGGATGGTCCGGGTCGGACTGCTGCTGGGGAGGTGGCAGGCCGGTTCCGGCGAGCCGGGCGCGCAGTTGGGGTTCGGTGGCAGGGGCAGCGGAGGCTGCTGCTGCGGTGCGGTGTGGGCGGACGAGGTCGCACGGTCGGCGCCGGGAGCGGCTGCCGCGGAGGCCAGGACGCCGAGGAACGTCACCAGCAGAATCCCCGCGACGATGAAGATCTGCCGGCGCGACCGGGTAACCCGCGCGGCCCTCCGGGACGGGTCGCTGGCCGGGCTGAGTATGCGGCGGTTCGGTGAGGTCGGTGCGGGCATGGCTACGGCCCGCCGACGATGGTCTTGAGAATCTCGACCGCGAGCGGCGCGAGCGCGGCCAGGCCGAACCCGATCCCGGCGGCCTTGAACGCATCTTTGGCCTTGTCGACCTCGCCGGGGTTGCCGCCGGCCATCAGGTAGCGCAGGCCGCCGATGGTGAAGAACACCAGGGCGATCCCAGCGAGGATGCCCATGATCCAGTTGCGGATGTTGGTCAGGACCTGATCGACGGTCTGGGCGAGGGCGAGGTAGGTCACCGTCTCCGCGTGTGCCGCTGAGCCGCCCAGCAGTACCAGCGCGGCAGCTGCGGTGAGGCCGAGCAACATCGCCGCGCGGTGGTGTCGCCGCGGCGACGACGCCGGAGTGGCCGGGCACGGACTCGACGTGCGCGGCCGACGGCGGGCAGCGGGCGCCGGGTCTGCCGTGGCCGACTTCTGATGCCCGTCGTGAGGTACCGATGGGCGGGTGGCGAGAGTCCGGCGGCGGGTGGCGCGGACGCGGCGGCGGCCGTGGATCAGTCGCATGACAGCACCTCCCGAGCAGCGCCCGGTCGGGCCGCGCGCCGTCGCGGCGGCGACGGAGCACGCCGGCCGATCCCGCGATCACCGACTCCAGTGCCCGGGGCGTTCGACACCACCGGACGGCGCGATTCCCGGACCGACCTCGGACCCCGATCGGTAACGGTGTGTAGCCGGGAGGAGGGGGGTGACGCCGAAGTGCGTCGCCGGCCGGATGCGTCCGGCGTGGCCTCTGTCCTCAGGTGCGCGGCGAGGCGGGATTCTGCGCGCTGTCGGGTCTTCTTGGCTGCTTCGTAGGTCTGCCCGCGTGCGTGGGCGGCCTCGGCCAGGGACAGTTCGCCGAAGCGGGTCGCGCCGATCAGCGTAGCCTCCTGCGCGGAGATGACGCCGGCATCGACAGCCCCGAGAAGGGCGAGTTCGGGATGCGCGCTCGGTGGGGGTGGCGGGCACGAGCGGAAGCCGGACGCCGGCGCAGCACGTTCGGCCAGCAACTCCTGCATCTGTTCGTCGCTGGGATCGCCGACCGGTGAGGCGGCACGCAGCGTCTCGCGCAGCGCGGCACACCCAGCGCGGTAGGCACTCCAGCGCAATCGGACCAGGATCCTCGGACGGTCGAGGTCGACCGTGGTGAGCTCTTCGAGGAAGCCGGTCATGACCGCGGCTTGGATGTCGTGTGCCTCGCCCTGGGCCGACCGGGACAGTCGCGTGGCGACCTGCACCAGCCATGGCAGTGCCAGCCCGACGCACGCGACCGTCCAGGTTCCGCTGTCGGTGCGGGAGCGGGTGACGAGCGCGGCCCAGGCCGCGTCCCGCAGCGGCTGGGGATTGTCCTTGTTCAGCAGCAGCGATCCGAGCTCGTCCAGCGGCACGAGCCGCGCCGGCAGTCCTGGTATCGGACGGCAGTCGAGGGTGACCGGATGCGGTCCGGTGACCAGCCATTCAAACGCCATGTGGGCCGTGTCGAAGACTCCGGGCTCCGTGATGAACACGGGGGTCCGGCGTAGGAAGAAATCATGGAAGTCGGGTTCGTTGTCCGGTTCTGACGGCGTCATGGTGGAATCTCCTTGGCGTGGAGTGCGACGCCGAAAGGAAGCCACGCGAGGCGCCTCGAAACCGCATCAGAAGCGCCTCAAAGCCGCCTCAAAAGCGCCCCAGGTTGCCGACGGTTAAAGGCTTGAACATGACGTCAAAGGCGTGGCAGCACGTAGTTACCGTGTTCGCGGAGGTGGTCGTGAACCGACTGTGACCTGCGTCGACACCACGTTGAGTCGGTCCGGGGATGAGTGGCGCCTCGAACACAGTCAGTCATTTGCAGCTGAGGTGCGTGTGTCGACGCGGCCAATGGAGAAGTCGTCGAAATTCATCAGGGTAGGCGTGTTGTCATCGGTATGCGCGGCCCTGTTGGTCGGTACTCCACGATCGCAGTTGTATGCGAGCTGGACGGGGACGTTTTTCTTTTTCTGCGATCCGTGTCCCGGCAGGGTCGTTTTTTCGGAACTAGTAGGTGACAGCAGCACGAGCCCGTCGGCACATCCTGGCGGCACCTGGCACCGGAGGCCCATTCATGACCTACCGCCCGCAATCCTCGGACGGCCGTCCCCGCCACCGAGGGGACTCGACCCGCCCACCGCGCCGTCGGCGCGGCGGCGACCTCGCTCCCTACCCCGGCGCCCACAGCACCACCACGGGAGCCGCCGGCACCCGCGCGACCGCGCGCCCGGGGGGCCGGCCGCCCCGCTCGCACCGGCGCACGAGCAGCGGGTCACCGGACCCGATCCCGGCGACCGTGTGGACGTGCGGACCCGATCCGATCGACGCGCACGAGTCGTGGCCGGTACCGATCGTCGAGCGCATCACGAGCGTCTTCACCACCGTCGGCGGGCACGTCGTTCTCGTCGATGCCGGTACCGCCACGCCGGCATCCGCCACCCCAGAAACCCCGGACGCCACAGCGACCGGCGGGGTCATCCCGGCACCGGTGCAGGAGGCGGTCCGTGCACTCGGCCGGACCGTCAACGCTGTCGCCCTGGACACCCGAGCCGATGTCGCGGTGACGTCGTCACGACCGTTCTGGGCCGACCTCGTCGGTGACTCCACCGCGTCCACAGCGGACCCCGCCACAGATGCCGTCGGTGACCCGGCGCTCGGTGGCTGCGGTGCCGTGGATTCGGGGCAGCAACGAGCGGACGTGGTGCTCGTCGCGCTGCCGGCGCAGGTCGTCGAGCGCGTGTCGCTCGACCGGCTCGCACTGCGCGCGGCGGCGGTGGTGCGCCGCGGCGGCATCGTCGCGGTGTACACCCACAGTGACGGGAACGGGGAGCGGCTGCTCGACCCGACCGGCGCGATCGTGGCCGCCGCGCAGCACGCCGATCTGCTCTACCTGCAGCACATCGTGGTGCTGCACACGCCGGTCCGAGCGGGTGGTCTGCATGCGGTGCCGAGCGCGTCGGTGGCCGCCGAGTACGACCGCACCGCGCGCCACGCGACGGTGCGCGGGCTGCCCGCGCCGCACCTGCGTGCCCACGCGGACATCTTGGTTTTCGCGCAGCCGGCCGACCCCACGACAGGGCCCCCGAGCACCCCCGACATCGCCCCGGCTCCCGCCGACGACATCGCCCGCGGAGACCGCCAGTGAACCCGGCGCCGTTCCCCTCGTCCGAGGCGACCCGGCCCGCGCCGGTAGTTCCCGACGCACCGAAAGGCACCCCGCTCATGTCCTCCTCGCACCTCACGCACCCGACGTCGGACACCGGCACTGACGACGCCACGACCGCGGTCGGGGGTGAGGCCACCGTGCCGGTTCCGCGCTGGCTCATCGACGCCCTGGACACCACGCCACGACGTGGCACTGCCGGGGCGGCGGACGCCGCGGCGCCCGTCCCGACCGATCCCACCACCATGGTCGATGTCGCTCGGGCGGACGAGCCGCCATTGTCGGTATGGGTGACCGCGCAGACCTCGCCGGCGGCGCAGCGCAAGGGCCGCTACGTCCCCGACTCCACCGCCCACCCGGCGAAGATGCTCCCCGCCGTGGCCGCGCACGCCATCCGCCACTACACCCGCCCCGGCGACCTCGTCTTCGACCCGATGGCCGGCTCGGGTACCACGTTGGTGGAGGCGATCGATGCGGGGCGCCGCGCGGTCGGGGTGGAGTACGAACCGCACTGGGTCGCCGTCGCCCGCGCGAACCTCGAGCTTGCGCGGGACCGCGGGCACAAGCCGGACGGCGAGATCGTCCAGGGTGACGCGCGGCAGCTGCCGCAGCTGCTGCACGAGCGGTACCGGGGGCAGGTCGCGCTGGTGGTCACCTCGCCGCCGTACGGGCCGGCGACTCACGGGCAGGTCGTCACCGCTGCGACGGACTCGCCGGACGGGAAGGTGCACAAATACCATCACCGCTACGGCAACGCCCTCGACCGTGGGAACCTCGCCAATGTCGGCCACCACCGGCTGCTGGCCGGGTTCACCCGTATCCTCACCGGCTGCGCCGCGTTGCTGCGCCCCGGCGGGCATGTCGCGATCACGGTGCGGCCGTGGCGCGAGCATTCCGAGCTGATCGACCTGCCCTCGCAGATCATCGCCTGCGGCCGCGCCGCCGGCTTGATCCCGGTCGAGCGGTGCGTCGCCCTGCTGGCCCGCGTCGCCGACACCGACCTCGTCGCCCGCGGCAGCTTCTTCCAGCGTGACTTCATCCGCAAGCAGCGCGAGCAGGGTCTGCCGCTGCATCTGGTCGCGCACGAAGACGTCGTCGTCCTGATCAAGCCCCTGGCCCCCGGCGCCCTGCCGACCACGTCGGCAGACCGCGGTCGCGGGGAGCGGGCATGAGTGCCCGCGCCCGCTGCACCGACTGCGGATGGACCGTCCATCACACACGGCCCGACGACGCTCGCCGTGCCGCCCACCGCCACCGTTGCGAGCCTCCCGACCGTCCTGGACGACAAGGCCTCGATGCGGGCAGGCGACCATGACCGAGCTGTCGAACTCCGGCACCGCGCTGGTCCTGCGGGGACGTCAACATCGCGGCTCGCGTGCGCGCAGCTGGACCCGCCGCCCGGCGGCCGGATGGACTTCGGCAGGCTGCTACCTCGCGGCCGTCGTGGGGGCGAACTGGGCCAGCAGCTACCACGTGCTCACGCTGGGAGGCCTGGTCATTCCAGCCGGCGCGTGCATCGCGGGAGCGGCGTTCATCGCCCGCGACGTCGTGCACGAGGCACTCGGTGCGCGGGGCGTGCTCGCGGCGATCGCCGCGGGAACGGTGCTCTCGGCGGCCGTGGCGACACCCCGGGTCGCGCTGGCCAGCGCGACCGCGTTCCTGCTCTCCGAACTCGCCGACTCGTTGCTGTATCGCCGGTGGCGCCCGCACGGCCACGTGCTGGCGATCGCCGGATCGAATCTCGGTGGCCTGATCGTGGACAGCGTCGTGTTCGTGCCGTGCGCGTTCGGGTCGCTGACCCTGCTGCCCGGCCAGCTCGCCGGGAAGGCGCTCACCACCGCGGCGGCCATCGCGCTTGTCCTCGTGGTGTCGCGACGGCGGGAGGCGCGGTCATGAGGACGTTCTATCTCGGTGTCCATCAGCCGGCGTGGCTGGAGCGTGATCTCGGGATTCCGCTGCTGGTGTCGCACCGGCGTCTGGCCGGGCGCCGCACGCTGCCGCGGGCCACGCACGAGTGGGCCGTGGATTCCGGCGGTTTCTCGGAATTGTCGTTGTATGGCCGGTGGCGCAGCGACGCGCACGCCTACGTCGCGGCGGTGCGCCGCTACCGCGATGAGATCGGGAAGCTGGCGTGGGCGGCGCCGCAGGATTGGATGGTCGAGCAAGCAGTTCGCAACCGGACAGGCTTGAGTGTGCGCACGCATCTGCAGCGCACGGTGGGCAACTACTTGCAGCTGCGCGACTTGGCGCCGGAGCTGCCGATCATCCCGGTCATCCAAGGGGACGAGGTCGCCGATTATCACCGCTGCGCGGACTTGTACGAACGTCACGGTGTGGACCTGGCGGCCCTGCCGCTGGTGGGAGTGGGAAGTGTGTGCCGGAGGTCGCACACCGGCGAGGTGGAGCGCATCGTGCGTTCGCTGCACGCCCGCAACTTGACCACCCACTGCTTCGGCGTCAAAACCCAAGGGCTGGCCCGCTACGGCGAGGCGATCGCCTCGAGTGATTCGGCTGCCTGGAGTTTCAGCGGCCGGTATCTGCCGGGGTGTACGCCGAGTCATCGCAACGAGGCCAACTGCCTGCGCTACGCCCTGGCCTGGCGGGCACGACTGCACCGCAAGCTCACCGCCGCCGCCTCCTCTCAGCCTGATCGGCTCGCGCACCCGGCACCCGCGGCGGAAACTGCACGACCGTCCGTACCGGACCGTCCAGGCCACACCCATCCGCACACGCGTCGTCCGCCGTCCCGGGCGAGACGTGGACGTGCAGGCAGGGCGTCGACCGACGCACAACGGCCGGGGGTGCACCGATGAGCGCCCCTTCACGTGATGTGGTCGCGCCTGCTGCCGATGCCGGCGACGCGGTGCGGTTCGTGGCGACCGAGGGCCCGGTGATCGGGTCCGTGTGCACCGGCCTGCTGGGGCTGGATCTCGGTGTCGCCGCCGTGCTCGGTGGCCGGATCGCCTGGGTCAGTGAGGTCGACCCGCACGCCGAGCGAATCCTCGCTGCGCGCTTGCCGGGCGTGGCGAACCTGGGGGATCTGCGGACGGTTGACTTCACCGGCGTGGAGCGGGTGGACGTGCTCACCGCCGGTTTCCCGTGTCAGGACATCTCCGCGGCCGGTCGGCGCGCGGGCATCGAGAAAGGCGCGCGCAGTGGACTGTGGAGCAACGTGCTGGACGCCGTTCGCGTGCTACGACCCGGGCTCGTCGTCGTGGAGAACGTCGCCGCCCTCCGCTGGAAAAACGGCGGACTCGACCGCGTTCTCGGCGGGCTGGCCGAAGCGGGGTATGACGCGGTCTGGCGTTGCGTACGAGCCAGCGACATCGGAGCCGCGCACCGGCGCGAGCGGGTGTTCGTGTGTGCCGTCCCCCAGCCGGGACGGGATGCGGATGATGCCGACGCCGCAGGCCCGCGACGGCGAACCGCGCGGTCCGGTCGATCCGGCGCGGCGGCGAGCGGGCGGGCACCAGGTCAACCTCAACGACGCCGTCGACTCCGTGGTCACCCCGACGCAGCTGCTGCCGACACCGACGGCGGCGGACTCGCGGTCGGCGGCGATCCAGACGGTGCTCAAGCCGGGCCGGCCGATCCCGGCCGGGTGTGTGACGCTGACCGACTCGGTGCAGCTGTTGCCGACGCCGACGGCGTCGGATGCGAAGAACTGCACCCACGTCAGCCACGACGGCGGACCGTCGCTTCCCGACCGGGCACGCGCTCTCACGACACCGGACCTCGCACCAGAGGAAAGGTGTTGCGCGGCAACACAAATTCCGGGGGGGGGGGGGGGGGGGGTAGGTTCTTTGTTTGGCCCGGCGC